>DATCRS010000138.1:0-12145 GCA_036568845.1 Devosia sp.
CCCTCTTCGAAGCCGCCGCCTCGGACCCCGCCGACAAATCCCTCTTCGCCGCCGCCCTGGAAAAATACTATGACGGCATACGAGACCCCCTGACGCTGGAGCTGCTGGAGAACTGACCTTGCAGTGACGGCCCCTAAACCCTCGGTCGTCATCCTCGGGCTTAACCCGAGGACCCATTTCTCCGCTTGAGCGGGTGGCGGCATGGGTCCTCGCGTCGGAGCGCGAGGATGACGGCGGCTGGAGTGAGGCCTGGCAACAGTTCGTCCACCATCACACGATGAAAGTTCATGTCCCACACGCAGGACCTTTCGACACTCGATGCGACCAGAACCACACCCAAAATCCGTTGCCTGTCGGTCAGACACCGGTCATCTGCGGTTCATCAATTGCCTTTTTGCATTCAGACGCTTGTCAGAAATCTCGGGGAAGTTATCCCCGCGCGTCGAACCCGGCGTAGAATTCCCCCATCGCCGCCCTCGAGCGACGGTTGCAAACGAGCAATCGGGGATGGTGAGGCTGGGTGGGGAAGGCGTCGGTCATCCCCAGGCCAAGCCGGGAAGGTCTGACGGGCCCAGGTAACCCGTCGCCTTAATTTGCTGCCGTGGGTGGGCGTCTGCTGGCTCGCTCTCCGGCGCCCGACTGGAGAAGCGCGAAGAGCGTGGTCTGGTCTATGCAGGGGCGCTGCGGCGGTGGGGCGTTCCGCTAAACGCCCCGGACTTCCCCGGTGAACGCCCAAAAACCCCGGTCACGACGGCGGAGCAGGGCTCCTGTCCCGGCAACGGGACACACGAACCATCGACGGGCCATGCTCCGCCGTTGTTCGCTTTTTGACAGATCCGGAGGCGTCGGCGCCGTCCGGCGCATCCGCCTGCCCGCGCCGTCCGTAACCATAAAAAGCGACACGAATTGCAGCTATCCTAGGCCCTGCGGTAAAAGAATACCCTGCGGCAACGGGACAACCCTTCGGGGCGACGATGGGCGACATGGATAGCCGGCCGGCCAACGAGATCGAGGCGGCGATCGCGGCGCAGCGCTTCGCCGAGCAGTGCGAGGCCCTGCTGCTCGAGGTTTTTGCCGCCGACGAACTGGCCGCCATTCCGGCCGAGTTGCGCCCCACGCTCGACATGCTGCTCAGGCGCCGGCTGCGCCAGGATGCGTCCGAGCCGACGGTCGGCGAGCTGCTCGTCATCCGCCAGCAGTTCGAGCAGTTCTGCGACCACCACCTCGCGCTGCCCGGCGCCACGCGGCTCGCCCAGCAGCTGCGCTAGCGCCGCTGCTGCCCAAGCCTCGCTGCAATTTGCCTCAAATCCGCGGCGCAACCCGTCGCCGGGGCCCGGTGTTGATGTCCAGCATCACCCGGAGACCCGCCATGCGCGCTCTGCGTCTTCTCCTCGTCGCCGCCCTCGCCCTGCTGCCGCTTCCGGCGCTCGCGGGCGCCACCGCGCTCACCACGCTCAACGTTCGCTCCGGTCCCGGCACGGCTTTTCCGGTGATCGACGTGCTGCGCCCCGGCGAAGGGGTGGCGGTCGCCGGCTGCCGCCCGGGCTGGTGCTTCATCCGCTCGCGCCACGGCGAGGGCTGGGCCTCGGCCGGCTACCTCGCCGGCCTTGTCGACCACCCGGTCGATGCGGTGGTCGTCGTCCATCCGGCCGATGTGGTGGTGGTCGACCGGGTGGTGGTGGTCGAGCGCCGGCGCCATAAGCCCGTCGCCCGCTGGCCCGAGCCCTGGAACGAGCCGACCTATCCGCCGCGGCGGCTGCCCTCGCCCTATCCCTATCCGGTCGCCTGGCCCGAGCGCTTCTGGTAGCGGCGGCGGCTGCGCTAGCGCCGGCGGTTCGCCGCCACCGTGTCGCAGAGCGAATCGAGCAGGTGCGCGCTTTCGGTGCGGCTCAGCTCGCGGAACGCCTCGCGGTTGAGCGCCTGCACCACGCTGAGCGCCCGCGGCAGCACGTCGCGCGCGCGGTCGGTCAGAAAGAGTCCCTGCACCCGGTCGGCGGTCTTCCGCGCGATCCAGCCTTCGGCTTCCATGGTGGTGAGCGTGCGCGCCACGCCCGGCTGCTCGAGGTCGAGCCGCTCGACCAGCTGCTTTTGCGTCAGCCCCTCGTCACGTGCGATCTCGGCCAGCGCCGTGAATTGCGCCGGCAGCAGCCCCAGCGGCGCCAGCTCCTCGCGCAGCCGGTTGGCGAGCAGGCGGGAGAGGTGTGCCGCGACATAGGCCAGCGTCTGCTTGTGGTCGAACATCACGCCGAGGATAACATGTTCTTGCCTTGCGCCGCTACTCGCGCAGCGCAGTCGCGATGGCATCCATCACCGCAGTGACCCGGCGCGGCACGAAGCGGCGCGACGGATAGACCAGGTTGATGGGGAGGCTCAGCGTCCGCCACTCGGGCAGCACGTGCAGGAGCCGCCCGGCGGCGACGTCCTCGCCCACCAGATCCACCGGCAGGTAGGTGATGCCGGCGCCGGCCAACGCCGCCGCCTTCTGCGCCTCGCCATTGTCGATCTGCAGCTGCGCCTCGATCTCCACCGCCACCGCTTCGCCACCCGGCCCGATAAACGGCCACCGCCCCCGTGGCACCATGTTGAGGTTGAGGATGCAGCGATGCTGCCTCAGCCCCTCCGGGTGGTCCGGGGCCGGATGCTCCGCCAGGTAGGCCGGCGCCGCACAGACCATCAGCCGATAGGTGCCGATCGGCCGGGCAATCATCGACGAAACCTGGAGCTCCCCCACCCGCACGGCGAAGTCGAATCCCTCGGCGATGATATCGGCGCGCCGGTCGCTGAGTGCCATCTCCACCGTCACCGCCGGGTTGGCTTCGCAAAAGCGGGCGACGATCGCCGCCAGCCGGTGGGTGCCGAGCGTCGCCGGTCCGGTCAATCGGATGCGGCCTTCCAGCCGGCCGGGCTCACCGCGGGTCAGCTCGTCGAGTCCGGCATTGGCCTCCAGCACCTGTTCGGCCTGGGCAAAGAAGCTCTCGCCCAGCGTCGTCAGCCGCTGGGTGCGCGTCGTGCGTTCGATGAGGCGTGCGCCGTAGCGCTCCTCCAGCGCCTGGATGCGCCGACCCACCATGGCGGGGGAGAGCCCCAGCTGCCGTGCCGCCGCCGCGAAGCTGCCTGTCCGCACTGCCGTCACAAACGTCTCGAGGTTCGAGAAATCGCTCATTCAATACCAGGATGCAATTCTGAAACAAGGATCGCATCCATTCTAGCAGCCGATGGTTGCAGCTAGATAGAGGGCAACAGCAACGTTCCTCACCAATGGAGACTTCGAATGACCATCGCAATCCTGGGCACGGGCAACATGGGCAGGGGCCTCGCCAAGCGGCTCGACGGCAAGGCCAACGTGGTGGTCGGCAGCCGCTCCGAGGGGCCGGACTATGCCGAGGCGGTGAAGGCCGCCGACATCGTCGTCCTCGCCATGCCCTATGCTGCGGCGCTGGAGCAGGCGAAGACGCTCGATCTCGCCGGCAAGGTGGTGGTGGACATGTCCAACCCGATCACGCCCGACTTCGCTGCCCTTACCATCGGCCACACCACCTCGGCCGCCGAGGAGATCGCCAAGGCCGCCCCGGGCGCCAAGGTGGTGAAGGCCTTCAACACCATCTTCGCCAGCCTCTTCGACCAGCCGGTTACGGAAACCGAAAAGGTGCCGGTGTTCGTCGCCGGCAATGACGAGACGGCCGTGGAGAAGGTCGCCGATCTCGCCCACAAGGCCGGCTTCGCCGTCGAAAAGGTCGGTGGCCTCGACGGCGCCCGTTTGGTCGAGCCGGTCGGCATGCTCAACATCCGCCTCGGCTACGGCCTCGGACAGGGCACCTCGATCGCCCCCAAATGGGTGAAGCTGGCGGCGTAACGGGATCTGTCCGTCATCGCCTTCTCCCCTTGAGGGAGAAGGTGCCCGAAGGGCGGATGAGGGGTTTCTCTCCACATCCGCGATGGCTGAGAGATACCCCTCATCCGTCTCTCGCTTCGCTCGAGCCACCTTCTCCCTCAAGGGGAGAAGGGAACCGACTGACAAGTCCAAGCCGTAAAAACAGAAAGGGCGCCTCGCGGCGCCCTTCGTCATATCCGTCAGTGCCTCACCCTCACTTGGGCGCCAGCACCATCACCATCTGGCGACCTTCCGAGCGTGGTGAGGATTCCACCTTCACCCGGTCGGCAAGTTCGGCCTGCACCTTCATCAACAGCTGCATGCCCAGTTCCTGGTGCGCCATCTCGCGGCCGCGGAAGCGCATGGTGACCTTCACCCGGTCGCCATCGTCGAGGAAGCGGTTCGCCGCCTTCATCTTGGTCTGATAATCGTGATCGTCGATATTCGGACGCATCTGGATTTCCTTGACCTCGATGACCTTCTGTTTCTTGCGCGCCTCGGCAGCCTTCTTCTGCGCGGCGAACTTGAAGCGGCCCAGATCGAGGATCTTGGCGACCGGCGGAGTCGAGTTGGGGGAGATCACCACCAGGTCCAGCCCCATCTCCTGCGCCATCGCCAGCGCCTCGCGCGTTCGGATGATGCCCTTGTTCTCGCCTTCGGCGTCGATCAGCTGGACATCGGGGCTGGAGATATCTTCATTGGACTGCGGCCCATCCTTCTGGGGCGCAACGGGTCTCATGGGACGACGAATGGCAGGCGATCCTTCAATAGTTACCGGAACGGCGGGGATGGCGCATAAAATCGTTGTCGGAGCGTCATAAGTCAACAGTGCGCAGCCGTAGAATTCGTCGGAATCGTACGGAACCTTCATCAACTGTTGCCCGGTTGCGCGCCGTCGGCATCCGGGGCAAGAGAAGCCCTCCATCGGAGGCTGCCTCATGACCGAAACGCTGCCCGTCGGTTCCGGACCCGCCGCTCGCGACATTGCCGTCCTGCGCCGCCTCGGTGGCACCCCCGGCCTCTTCTGGATGGGCGGCTATCGCTCGGAGATGACCGGCTCGAAGGCCACCAGCATCGATGCCTATGGCGCGGCGCATGGGCTCGCGGTCACCCGCTTCGACTATTCCGGCCACGGCCAGTCGGGTGGCGAGTTCCTCGATGGCACCATCACGCGCTGGCTCGACGAATCGCTCGCCGTTTTCGCCACCACCGAAGGTCCGCAGATCGTCATCGGCTCCTCCATGGGCGGCTGGCTGGCGCTGCTTTTGAACCGCGCCCTCCGCACCGCCGGCATCGACCGGGTCAGGGCCCTTATCCTCATCGCCCCGGCCGCCGACATGACCACCGAACTCATGGAAAAGAGTTTTACGCGTTCCGAGAAGAAGGCCATGCGCGAGACGGGCCTCGTGCTGCAGCCCTCGGACTATTCCGACGAGCCCTATCCCATCACCCGCGCACTGATCGAAGACGGCCGCAACCACCTCCTCATGGGCGGCAAGGGCATCGATACCGGCTGCCCCGTAACCATCCTTCAGGGCGCCAAAGACCCCGACGTCCCCAAGGAACACGCCCTCCGCCTCGCCCAGCACTTCCTCACCGACCCGGTGACGGTGACTCTCGTCCCCGACGGCGACCACCGCCTGTCGAGGCCGCAGGACCTGAAACTGCTCGAAGCCGCAATCGGCCGCGCCGTCGAAGATGCCGTGCCGAAGCAGGGGGACTTGTTCGAGGAGTCCGACCCCCGTCCTTCGACAAGCTCAGGATGAGGGTCTCATAGCCATTTCAGTAGCCCTCATGGTGAGCTTGTCGAACCACGAGGGCGTGGCACCAGTCAGCGCGGCCGCCCCCAAAACCCCTCCAGCTCCCGCCGCACATCATCGGTCGCGTCGAGATTGGCGCAATGGCCCCCTGTCGGCACCTCCACCAGCGCAAAATTCGGCCGCCCCTGCATCGCTGCGAGCGTCGGTCCCAGCGCGGCATTCACCGCCCGGTCCTCGCCGCCCCGCAGCATGAGGATGGGCAGGCTCGCCGCGACGGCATTGGCGATGAGGTCGTAGCCCGCGAGGTTCTCGGTCAGCGGCGCGCCGACATGCGGATCGAACCCAGCCACCAGCTTTTCGATCAGCGGCCGCGCCGCGACGTTCTTCGTCGTCGTCAGCGCCGTGCCCCAGCCGATGAGCTTTTTGCCGATGAGATCATGCACCAGCGGCAGCCCGCGGGCCCAGAAGCCGGGGAGGCTCAGCCGATAGCTGGTGCCGAAGGTCGCGAGCGTCCGCAACCGCGCCTCATGCGCAGGCAGCATCCAGAGCGCCACGATCCCGCCCAGTGAATTGCCCACCCAGTGCACGGGCCCCACGGCTGCATGGTCGAGCATTTCGAGAAGGTCCGTCGCCAGTCGCCCGATCGAGAGCGACTCGCGGTCCAGCCGCGCCGGCTTGCCCGAGCGGCCGTGCCCGCGCAGGTCCGGCACCAGCACGCGATAGCCGCGTTCGGCGAAATACTCGGCATCGGCGAGGAGCTGCTCGCCCGCCGCCGCCAGCCCATGGCACAGCACCACCGGCGTGCCGCTGCCCAGATCGTCATAAACGATCTCGACGCCATCGCTGGTCTTGAACCGCTGTTGGGTCAATGGAGCGCCCGCTGGAGCGCTTTCAGGAAGGTTGCAGACCTTTCCGGTTCGAAAGCGCGACAAGAAACAAGACCTGGAGAATTTCACCGTTTCAGGGAAACAGTGAAATGATCTAGGCGCTTCCTATCAGAATCCCCGCCGCGAACACCAGCGATCCGCCCAGCACCACCTGCAGCACCGCCCGCCAGAACGGCGTCTGCATGTAGCGGCTCTGGATGAAGGCGATGGCCCAGAGTTCGAGCAGCACCACCACCGCGGCGACCGTGGTCGCCACCCAGAAGTCGGCGATGAGATAGGGCAGGGCATGCCCCAGCCCGCCGATCGTCGTCATCACGCCGGTGGCGAGCCCGCGCTTGATCGGCGAGCCGCGCCCGGTGAGCTTGCCGTCATCGGCCGCCGCTTCGGTGAAGCCCATCGAAATGCCGGCGCCCACCGAAGCCGCAACGCCGACGAGGAACGTCTCCCACGTGTTGCCGGTGGCAAAAGCAGCCGCAAACACCGGTGCCAGGGTGGAAACCGAGCCATCCATCAGCCCGGCCAGCCCCGGCTGCACATAGGTCAAAAGGAACTCGCGGTGCGCGACGCTGTTTTCGTCCTCACGCCCTTCGGCGCCGAGCTGGGCTTCGTCGAGCCGGTCGGCAGTGTCGGCGTGCTTGCGCTCCTGCATGGCGAGGTCGCCGAGGAGCTTGCGCACCGCCGCATCTCCCGCCTGCTTGGCCGCCTCCATATAGAAGCGATAGGCGCCTTCCTCCATCTCCCAGACCAGTTGCCGCACCGCTTCCAGGGTCAGGTTCTGCATCAGCCAGATGGGCTTTCGCGTGAGAAAGCCGCGGACATGTTCGCGCCGGATCGGCGCCAGGCGGGGGCCGAATTTCTCCATGTAGAGGTCGAGCAGCCGCCGGCGATGCTCGTCTTCCTCGGCCGTCATGCCCTCGAAGATCGCCGCCGTGCCCGGATAGAGCGGCGCCAGCCGCGAGGCCAGTTCGGCATAGATCCGGCCGTCCTCCTCTTCCGCCGCCACCGCCAGCGCCAGCACCTCGCGCTCGCTGAGCGAGCTGAACTCGCGCTTCGTCTGGCCGCGCAAGAGATTGAGCATGATGGAGATTCCGCTTCAGATTAGAAATATTCTAATCTTCTGCAAGCCTTGCCGCAAGGTGGATGCTGCGGTCGGGCTCCTCCCCGTTTACGGGGAGGGGGACCGGCGGACGCCGGTGGAGGGGGGTGCCCCAGCCACCGGAGCAGGGTGCACCCCTCTCCACCACGCTACGCGTGGTCCCCCTCTCCCGTAAGCGGGAGAGGATCGCCGACTGGTAGAAGTGTGTGTTGCCTGCCGGCTTGCGGAACCGGCGCGAACTTCCCCTACGCCGCGACGCCCAGCAGCGTATTCGCCGCCTGGATGATCGCATCTTCCCCAAAAGGTTTGGGGATGATCAGCACGCCGGGGAAGCGCTCGTGCATTTCGTCGGCCACCGAGCCGGTACAGAAGGCAAAGGGGATATTCCGGGCCATCAGCTCGGTCCACAGCGCTTCGCTGGGCACCGAGCGCATCTGATAGTCGATGACGGCGAAATCCACCTTGCAGCCGCGCAGCCGGTCGGCGGCCTCGTCGGTGCGCGTGGCGGTGATGACCTCGACGCCTTCGCGCGAGAGGATGTCCTCGATCATGGTCGCAATCAGGAATTCGTCGTCGACCACCAGGGCTGTTCGGCCGGTAACGGAAGTCGTCATGGCTTCAATCCGCGCTGGAGTACCGCACACCGGTATTGGGATGCAGATCGTCTGAATCCGTGGATTGCGCTGGATTTTCACGCCCGGGCACAGCGCCGCAAGTCGACGTCCGCAGGACATCTGCTTGTCCGATCTGGTGCGATCATCTCACCGGCCGTCCGGCGTTGCAAATAACAAAAGTTTAACCTTTCGCCGCGCGCCCCATCTGCTCGACATAGCCGCTCACGGAATCGGGCATCTCCGTGCGCAGCCAGGCGCGGAAGAGCTTGGTCTTGCGAGGCTCGCGCCGGCCCTTGCCGGCAACGAACCAGTAGCCCAGCCGGCCGCCATCGACGGCAATATCGAACGGCCGCACCAGCCGCCCATCGCTCACCGCATCGGCCGACATCTGGTCCACCGCTAGCAGCACGCCCTGCTCCGAGATGGCGGCATCGAAGGCCAGCGCCGGGTCGTCGAAGGTGGGGCCATGCGTTTCGGGCGTCTCGACGAAGCCTGCTGCCTGCCACCAGGCATCCCAGGACAGCATGGTGGTGGTGTCGCGGATGATCGGCAGCGCGGCGAGGTCCTCGGGCGATTTGAGCCTGCTCGCCAGCGGCGGCGCCACCACGGGCCGATAATGGGTGCCGCCCACCAGTTCGGCATCCACGTCGGGCCAGTCGCCGCGCCCGAAGCGGATGCCGCAATCGACATCGCCATGCACGAGGTCGAGCATCTTGCCGGTCACCACCAGCCGCACTTCGATGTCCGGGTGGAGCTTGCCGAATTTCCCCAGCCGCCAGATCAGCCAGCGCGAGGCAAAGACGCTGCCGGCCGTGACCGTCAGTACATTCTCGTTAGCCGGCTTCAGCGCCGCCAGCGCGTCTGCCAGCGCCGTGAAGCCCTGGCTCAGCTGGGGCAGGATGCGGGTGAGTGCCGGCGTCGGCCTGAGGCCGTGCGGCGTCCGCTCGAACAATTCGAGGCCCAGCCGCTCTTCGGCGCGCCGCAGGTGTTGGCTTACGGCGCCTGGCGTCACCCCGAGCTCTTCGGCTGCCGGCGCCAGCGCCCCGCGCCGCGCCACGATCTCGATGGCCCGGATGGCATTGAGCGGAATGAGAAAAGCACTGACCATATAGTTTTTCTAAAGCGAAGTGGATTTCTTGTCCATTGTTCCTCTGCGCGACGCGGCGCATACCAGCATCAGCCGAACGGAAAGGAGGCAAATCAAATGGACAAAATCTTCACGAGCATCGCCGCGTGGCTCCGTCGCCTCGCCGAAGTCGAAACCCCCGCCGACCCACTGGCCGGCCTCACCCTGGCGGAGCTGGCCGACCTGCCGCCATCGCACCCGCGGGAGGAGTGAGCGAAGTCGGCTGGAGTTGGTCTATCCCAGAAAATCCAGCTCCGGCCCAACGGGCACGATCCGCGTCGGGTTGATGCGGACGTGGCTCCAGTAATAATGCGTCTTGATGTGGTCCATGCGCACCGTCTCGGCGATGCCGGGATAGTTGTAGAGCCCGCGCAGGTAGTGCGAGATGTTCTCGTAGTCGGCGATGCGCCGGAGGTTGCACTTGAAGTGGCCGAAATACACGGCGTCGAACCGCACCAGCGTGGTGAACAGCCGCCAGTCCGCCTCGGTAAGCGTGTCCCCGACGAGATAGGCGTTCTCTCCCAGGATGTCGTCCACCCAATCCAACGCCGTGAACAGCCGCTCGAACGCCTCCTCATAGGCCTCCTGGGTGGTGGCAAAGCCGGCGCGGTACACGCCGTTGTTGATCTCGTGGTAGACGCGCTCGTTGACCGCCTCGATCTCGGCCCGCAGCGGCTCGGGGTAATAGTCGTCGCTGTTTCCCGTAAGCCCGTCGAAGGCTGAGTTGAGCATGCGAATGATCTCGGCGCTCTCGTTGTTGACGATGGTCTTGGTCTCTTTGTCCCACAGCACCGGCACCGTCACCCGGCCGCTATAGTCCGCCAGCGCCTCGCGGTAGATCTGCCAGAGATGATCCTTGCCGTAGAGGCGGTCACCCGAGGAGTCGGGGAGGGTGAAGGTCCATCCCGTCTCGTCCGGCATCTTCGGGCTGACGACGGAATAGGGCAGGTAGTCCTCGAGGCCCTTTAGCTTGCGGAAGATGAGCGCGCGCGAGGCCCAGGGGCAGGCGTACGAGATATAAAGGTGGTAGCGGTCCTTCTCCGCCTTGAATCCGCCCACGCCGGACGGGCCCGGACTGCCGTCCGGCGTGATCCAGTTGCGGAACATCGGCTTGGTCCGCTCGAACCGTCCACCGGTCGATTTGGTGTCGTACCACTCGTTCGACCACACTCCGTCAATCAATTGTCCCAAAATCGTCCTCGTTCGGTTCGCAACGATACCGGCTAACGCCGCATTTGGCTGTTGGGCTCCGTTAACGGAATGCGGAGGAAGAAGTCTTGAAAAATCTCGGCCCCACAATGATTTTCCGTGGACGCGAAACGGCGCTGGTGCTATTGCGCGTCCCAAGGCGTCAGGAGGCGTCCAAGATGGAGAAGGTTTATCACGTGACCCGACGATCCTAGTGGATCGCCCGCCCGGCTCAGCGAGCCGGTTTTTTGTCCTTATCTCTCGTTCAGGACACGTCACATGATCGCCACCTCCGTCCACTCGGTTGAAACGGCCGTGCCTCCACAACTCGGTCTGCCCACCTTCCGCATCGCCACTCCCGACGACGACCGGTTCGTCGAAGATCTGCAGGCTCTGGCCTTCGGGCCCGGCCGCTTCGCGCGCACCGCTTTCCGCGTCCGCGAGCGCTTCCCCATCGACAAATCGCTGTCGCTGATCGGCGAGATCGACGGCAAGGCGGTGGCTTCGGTTTGGATGACCCCGATCAGCGTCGGCGGCATCGACGGCTATTTGCTCGGCCCGCTCGCCACCGACCCGGCTTATCGCGGCCGCGGTGCCGGCAAGCTCCTGGTGCGCGAAGTCTGCAAGATGGCGATCGCCCGCGACGGTGTCAGCTTCGTGCTTCTCGTCGGCGACGAACCTTATTACGGTCCGCTCGGTTTTGCGCCGACGACCCACGGCGCGATCCAGTTCCCCGGGCCGGTTGATCCCAAGCGCGTGCTGCTCCACTCTCCGGACCCGACCCTCGCGGTTCGTCTGGCCGGCCCCATTGCCGCATTCGGAGCCCGCAAGCGGTCCTGATCCGGACCCAAGGTGCCCCTTTGGCGGAAGCCGACGCCCTCATCGACCGCATCACGAACCGCCTTCTGTCCCAGCCCGACGGGGTCGGGACAGAGGGCGAGTTCGTGCCCGACTGGATGCCGGAAAAGCCGTTCGACCGGCCCCCGACCGCCGCCGCGGTGCTGATCGGTCTCGTGCGGCGCCCCGATACCCTGTCGATTCTCTATACGGAGCGTTCCCCCGAGCTGCGCTCGCATTCCGGCCAGGTCGCCTTCCCGGGCGGCAAGATCGACCCCACCGACGCCGATGCGGCAGCCGCCGCCCTGCGCGAGGCCAATGAGGAGGTCGACCTCGAGCGGGAGGACGCCAGGGTTCTCGGTTACTTGCCGCGCTACTTCACCGGCTCGAACTACCTCATCACCCCGGTGGTGGCGCTGGTCGAGCCGAGCCGGCCGTTCACGCCCAATCCCGGCGAGGTGCGTTCGGTCTTCGAAGTGCCGCTCGACTACCTCATGAAAGAGGAGAGCTACGGCACCTTCCGCATCACCAGGAACGGCAAGGAACACACCACCTGGCAAATTCCGCATGGCGGGCTTGTCATCTGGGGAATAACCGCGAACCTTACACGTCGCTTCCACGACATGGCGCTCGCGGGGGAATCGGTGTGATCAAGCCGGCAGACATGGTGGCACGGTTGAAGTCGGCAGACTGGCTCAACCGCGACGAAACGCAGACTCTGTTGCGCCTGCTCGGCGGCGAGGAGGGCAGGACCCGCGCCGTCGGC
>DATCRS010000139.1:0-4387 GCA_036568845.1 Devosia sp.
GTCCCGTGCCGCCCCAATTCGGATGGGCGGGATAGGTGAACAAGGCCTCGTCGAGCAGATACTCCCAGTATCCTGCGAATTCCTGCTTGGCGACGATCTGGCTCGCGACCGAACGCGTTCGCCCTCCGGCGCCCCCGACCACGACGCGGTCGCCGAGTCTGGCGTCCGCCGAGGAGCCGAGTGGCAGCGGCTCGACGTCGAGCCGGCCGAGCGCCTGCACCAGGCCGAAGCCGGTGACGGCATCGAATCCGAGCACATGTCCCTCCACGACGTGTCCGTCGCTGCGATGAAGCCACACGGATTCCGCCTCGGTGATGAGATAGCCGATCGTGAGCACCAGCCCGTCGTCGATCACGACGCCGTTGCCGGCGCGCTCGGTGCCGAGCGTTTCCGCACTGAAGGCGTCCGACGGGACGATAGCGTGGAGGCCGACGATGGAAGCGAGCGCACGGTCCAGATCGAAGCCGTAATCGCTCGCTCGCGGCTGATTGGCCGGCGGCACTCTCCATTCGGTCAGAACGGTCATGGAGTTCTCCTGGCTGAGAGCATTGCTCCGCCATGGCTGCGGAACAACGCGCGAAGCAAGCATAATTTAGGCCGGAGGAGGCCATCTTGAAAGACTTGACCGCAACTATTCCAGATGTCGTGACGCGAATTTCCGAAGATGACAGAAATTGTTCGTCTAAAGTCGGTGGCGGTTGCCCATTTCGTCACGGGCTGCATGCCTGCTGTCCCGCGACGTGCTAGGCGGGCTTCAATGAAGCTGCTAACCATTGCCGCTTCGCTTGACCAAGAGATCACGGACGGCAATCATGGACAATCGCAGCGACATCTGGCGTGGCATCGACACGATCAAGGGACGTTTCATCGACCTCAGCGACAAGGTCTGGGGCATGCCCGAGGTCTGCTACACCGAAGCGCGGTCCTCCGCCGAGCATCTCGCTGAGCTGCGCCACCAGGGCTTTCGCATCACCGAGCAGGTGGCGGGGATTCCGACCGCTGTGATGGGCGAATGGGGCGAGGGCGGCCCGGTCATCGCCTTCATGGGTGAATACGACGCGCTGCCAGGCCTCAGCCAGGAGGCGGGTGTTGCCGAACACCGTCCGGTCGAGACCGGCGGTCACGGTCATGGCTGTGGTCACAATCTGCTCGGCTCGGCGGCGCTGCTCGCTGCGACCGCGGTCAAGGACTGGCTCGCCGAGAACAAGGTGCCCGGCCGCGTGCGCTATTACGGCTGCCCGGCGGAGGAGGGTGGCGCAGCCAAAGCCTTCATGGTGCGTTCGGGCGCGTTCGAGGACGCCGATATCGCCATCACCTGGCATCCGCACAGTTTCTGGGAAGTCGCGGTGACGCCGTCGCTGGCCAATACCCGCGCCGACTTCATCTTCACCGGCCGCACCTCGCATGCGGCGGCCTCGCCCCATCTCGGCCGTTCCGCGCTCGACGCGGTCGAGCTGATGAATGTCGGCGTGAATTACATGCGTGAGCACATGCCGAGTGATGCGCGCGTGCATTACGCGCTGCTCGACACCGGCGGCATTGCGCCCAACGTGGTGCAGGCCCATGCCCGCGTGCGCTACTCCATTCGCGCCCGCGACCTTCCCGGTATGAACGAACTGGTCGGGCGCGTCAGCAAGATCGCGGAGGGCGCGGCCTTGATGACCGAGACCAAGGTCGAGATGAAGATCATCTCCGCGGTCTCCAACATTCTGCCGAACACGCCGTTGGAGCAGGCGCTGCATCGGGTCATGGAAGAACTAGGACCGCCGCATTTCGACGACACCGACAAGGGCTTTGCCAGCCAGATTCGCGCGACGCTGACCGACAAGGACATCGCGTCGGTCTACTATGCGATCGGCATGGAGCCGACCGAGCGGCCGCTGGCCGACTTCCTGGTGCCGCTGGATGCGAAGCGCAACCCGCTGGTCGGCTCAACTGATGTGGGCGATGTGAGTTGGGTGGTGCCGACCGTGCAGGTTCACGCACCAACGGTTGCAATCGGTACGCCATTCCACACCTGGCAGGTGGTGGCGCAGGGCAAGAGCCCGCATGCCCACAAGGCGATGGTGCAGGCGGCCAAGGCCATGGCCGGCCTCGGCATCAAGGCGTTGATGGAGCCGGAACTGATCAAGGCTGCGAAGGCCGATCTGACGAAGCGGACGGCCAAGACGCCTTATGTCTGCCCGCTGCCGGACCACGTTGCGCCGCCGCTCAATATGTCCGTGGCGTAGAATTCCATCTCGTCACTTCGTCTGATCCGGCGAACAAATTTTTCGCAGCGCAGCGTGGTTTCTGGCACGTTTTGACGGTGTATTGCCGTTCGCCTGGGCGAACGGAACGCAATTTGCCCAACGGACAGCCAGAAGGCCGTTTGCATACACACGGACGCAGTTGACGCGCGGCCTATTCGGTGTGCCATCTAGTGCCAGCTAAAACCCGGCGGCCGCTGCGCGGCTGCCTGCATCCATACGGGAACCAGACGGGGGACAACCATGCTGGATAAAGAACTGCGTTCGATGATCGGCGACGTGAAGGAGGGGCGGATGGATCGCCGCGCCTTCATCCAGCGCCTGGCCGCCGTCGGCCTCACCGCACCGCTGGCCAACCAGATTCTCGCCCTCGGTGGCGTTGCGATGGCGCAGAGCCCGAACCCCTATCCTCCGACCAAGCGCGGCGGCGGCGGCCCGCTGAAGCTGTTGTGGTGGCAAGGGCCGACCCTGCTCAATCCGCATTTTGCCACCGGCACCAAGGACCAGGACGGCTCGCGCCTGTTCTACGAGCCGCTCGCAAGCTGGGACGCCAGCGGCAATCTCAACCCGATTCTCGCCGCTGAAATCCCGTCGATCGCGAATGGCGGCCTCGCGGCCGATGGCAAGTCGGTCACCTGGAAGATCAAGCCGGGCGTCAAATGGCATGACGGCAAACCGCTGACCGCCGACGATTTCGTGTTCACCTGGGCCTATGCCAGCGACCCCGCCACGGCGGCCGTCTCGATCAGCACCTATGCTGACATGACGGTCGAGAAGGTGGACGACCTCACCGTCCGTATCCTGTTCAAGAACCCGACACCGTTCTGGGCCAACGCGTTTGTCGGCGCCTACGGCTGCGTCATTCCCAAGCACCTGTTTGGGGAGTTCAAGGGGTCGAAATCCCGAGAGGCGCCGGCCAATCTCGCCCCGGTGGGTACCGGCCCCTACAAATTCGTCGAGTTCAAGCCTGGCGATCTGGTGCGCGGCGCGCTCAACCCCGACTACCACATGCCCAATCGTCCGCATTTCGACACGATCGACATGAAGGGCGGCGGCGATGCCGTCTCGGCGGCGCGCGCGGTGATTCAGACCGGCGAGTTCGATTTCGCCTGGAACATGCAGGTCGAGGACGACGTGCTGCTGCGACTTGAGAAGGGCGGCAAGGGCAAGACCCTGTATGCCGTCGGCGGCGACATCGAGTTCATCGCGATCAACTTCACCGACCCGAACACCGAGGTCGACGGCGAGCGGTCCTCGATGAAGACCAAGCACCCGATCCTCTCGGATCCGAAAGTTCGCAAGGCGCTGGCCTTGCTCGTCGACCGTGAGTCCGTGAAGAAAGCGATCTACGGTCGCGCCGGCCGTACCACCGCCAACTACCTCAACGGTCCCGAGAAGTTCGTCTCCAAGAACACCTCGTGGGAGTTCGACGTCGAGAAGGCATCGAAGATGCTGGACGACGCCGGCTGGAAGGTCGGCGCCGACGGCATCCGCGAGAAGGACGGAAAGAAGTTCAAGCTCCTGTACCAGACCTCGACCAACGGTCCGCGCCAGAAGACCCAGGCCATCGTCAAGCAGGCGTGCCAGAAGGCCGGCATCGACGTCGAGCTGAAATCGGTTGTTGCTTCGGTGTTTTTCTCATCGGACGTCGCCAACCCGGACACCTACCCCAAGTTCTATGCCGACATCGAGGAATTCCAGATCCCGATGACGCAGCCGGATCCGGCTCTGCATATGCGCCGCTACATCTCGGCCAACGTGGCGACCAAGGAGAACAAATGGCAGGGCCAGAATTTCCCGCGCTACGTCAACAAGGACTATGATGCGGCCATCGCCGCGGCCGAGATCGAGACCGATCCGGTCAAGCGCGCTGCGCTCTACATCAAGTGCAACGACATGTTGTGGCAGGACACCGTGTTCATTCCGGTGATGCACCGCCTCAAAGTGGAAGCCGCATCCAATGCGTTGCGTCCGGCGCTGAGCGGCTGGGCGAACGAGACCGACAACATTCAGGACTGGTACCGGGAGGCATGATCGCGCGGGCATAGACGGGATTCTTCCCCATGAGCCAGTATGTCCTGCGTCGCCTCCTGATCGCCATTCCGAGCCTACTCGGCATCTCGGCGGTGTTGTTCTTC
>DATCRS010000140.1:0-3247 GCA_036568845.1 Devosia sp.
AGGAGATCGCCGGCGAGCCCGTCAATGTCGGCAGCCCCAAGCAGATCGGCGACATCCTGTTCGGCAAGATGGGACTGCCCGGCGGCACCAAGACCAAGACAGGCGCGTGGTCGACCACAGCGCAGGTGCTCGACGAGCTCGCCGAGCAGGGCCACGATTTTCCGCGGAAGATCCTGGAATGGCGGCAGGTCTCGAAGCTGAAATCGACCTACACCGACGCGCTGCCGACCTATGTCAATCCGCAGACCCATCGCGTGCACACGACCTACGCGCTGGCCGCCACCACCACGGGCCGGCTGTCGTCGAACGAACCCAACTTGCAGAACATTCCGGTGCGCACCGAGGACGGTCGCAAGATCCGCCGCGCCTTCATCGCCACGCCCGGGCACAAGCTGGTCTCCGCCGACTATTCACAGATCGAGCTGCGACTGCTCGCCGAGATCGCCGATATCCCGCAGCTGAAGCAGGCGTTCAAGGACGGCCTCGACATTCACGCCATGACGGCTTCGGAAATGTTCGGCGTGCCGATCAAGGACATGCCGGGCGAGGTGCGCCGCCGCGCCAAGGCGATCAATTTCGGCATCATCTACGGCATCTCGGCGTTCGGCCTCGCCAACCAGCTCGGCATCGCCCGCGAAGAGGCCTCGGCCTACATCAAGAAGTATTTCGAGCGCTTCCCCGGCATCCGCGCCTATATGGACGAGACGCGCGATTTCTGCCGCAGCCACGGCTACGTCACCACGCTGTTCGGCCGCAAGTGCCACTACCCCGACATCAAGGCGTCCAATGCATCGGTACGCGCCTTCAACGAGCGCGCGGCGATCAACGCCCGGCTTCAAGGCACCGCCGCCGACATCATTCGCCGCGCCATGACGCGCGTCGAGGACGCGCTCGCCGAGAAGAAGCTATCGGCGCAGATGCTGCTCCAGGTGCATGACGAATTGATCTTCGAGGTGCCCGACGCGGAAGTCGAGAAGACGCTTCCGGTCGTGCAGCACGTGATGCAGGACGCGCCGTTCCCCGCGGTGCTGCTGTCGGTACCGCTGCATGTCGATGCACGCGCGGCAAAGAACTGGGACGAGGCACATTGACGGCCTTCCCATGAAGATCGCCGCCATCTCCGGCAGCCTGCGTGCTGGTTCGAGCAACACCGCGGTGTTGCGCGCAGCGGCACGGCTCGCACCTGCCGGCGTCGAGGTGATCCTGTTCGAGGGAATCGCGCAGCTGCCCTTCTTCAATCCGGATCTTGATGGCGACAATGTCCCCGCGCCTGTCGACGCGATGCGGGAGCTGGTCGGACGCGTCGACGGGCTGCTGATCTCGAGCCCCGAATATGCCCGCGGCGTCGCCGGCGTCTTGAAGAACGCGCTCGACTGGCTGGTGGGGAGCCACGAATTCCCCGACAAGCCCGTCGCGCTGATCAACACGTCTCCGCGCGCCACGCACGCGCTGGCCGCCTTGACGCTGACCTTGGAGACGATGTCGGCACGGCTCGCCACGGAGGCCTGCGTGACCCTGCCGCTGCTCAGCGGCGCCTGGGACGAACACAGCATCGCCGCAGACCCCGCCCTTGCGGAGCCGTTACGTTTGGCGATGGAGCGCTTCGCAGCGTTTATCCGCACCGCGCAGGCTGAGACGTAGAACCCGGCTGAATTGTCCTCCGAACAATTGCGCGATGGCCCTGCAGCGGCTCGCCCATTAGAACCGATACATCTCCCGCACCGGTTCAGTCATGCCCCACACCTCCGCCCTGCTCGGCTTCGCTCTCGTCTGCATCGGCCTCGTGCTTACACCCGGGCCGAACATGATCTATCTGATCTCGCGCTCGATCACGCAGGGACCGGCGGCCGGCATCGTCTCGCTCGGCGGCGTGGCGCTGGGTTTTGTGTTCTACATGCTGTGTGCGGCGTTCGGCATCACGGCTTTGCTGCTCGCGATTCCCTTCGCCTATGACGCGCTGCGCTTTGCCGGCGCCGGCTATATGCTCTGGCTGGCCTGGCAGGCGGTGAAGCCGGGCGGCCGCTCGCCATTCCAGGTGAAGAAGCTCGCGATCGACAGCCGGACTAGATTATTCACGATGGGGCTCGTCACCAACCTGCTCAATCCGAAGATCGCGATGCTGTATCTCGCACTGCTGCCGCAGTTCATCGATCCCGCGGCCGGCAGCGTGCTGACCCAGTCGGTGGTGCTGGGCGCGATCCAGATCGCGATCAGCGTCAGCGTCAATGCGATGATCGCGCTCGCGGCCGGATCGATCGCGCTGTTCCTGGCGAGCCGGCCGAGCTGGATGCTGGTGCAGCGCTGGCTGATGGGTACCGTGCTGGCGGGCCTTGCGCTGCGGATGGCCGTGGAAGCGAAGAAGGTGTGAGACGGGCGCGTTTTTCCCTCTCCCCATGAAAACGGGGAGAGGGAGAAGACAAGTCAATCCAGCTTCGCATCCATGCCGCGCTTTACCGCCGGACGCGCCATCAGCGCCTCATACCAGCGTTTGACGTTGGGGAAGTCGGCGAGGTCCACCTTGTGGCGAGGATGGCGCCAGGCCCAGCCGAGAATGGCGAAATCGGCAACCGAGAGGTGGCCGGCAACGAAATCGCGCCCCTCAAGGCGGCGGTCGAGCACGCCGTAGAGTCGGCGGGTCTCGGCCATGTAGCGCTTCAGGCCGTAGCCGCGGTCCTGCTCGTTCTCGAGTGCGATGAAATGATGCACCTGGCCCGGCATCGGGCCGAAGCCGCCCATCTGCCACATCAGCCATTCATAGACCGGGATGCGCTGGACAGGCGATTTCGGCAGGAATTTGCCGGTCTTTTCGCCGAGATAGAGCAGGATCGCCCCGGACTCGAAGATGCTGACGGGCCTGCCATCGGGCCCCTCGGGGTCGATGATCGCGGGAATCTTGTTGTTGGGCGAGAGCTTGAGGAACCCCGGCGCCATCTGCTCGCCCTTGGTGATGTTCACCGGGATCACCTTGTAGGGCAGCCCCATTTCCTCCAGCGCGACCGAAATCTTGCGGCCGTTGGGCGTATTCCAGGTGTGGAGCTCGATGGTCATTGGACTGTTCCTTCCCGCATTGTCTGGCATCCCACTAGCCCAGGACCTTGCGGTGTTACAACCGGCGGCCGGGCATGGTGGCTGTCCGGCCGCCGCGGGCGATGCCCTGTTGACGGTGGTCTTGCGGGGCCCACCCCCTCTGGAATGTCGCGGCGGTCGCGGATAAATTCCGCCACCTTCAAGAAATGCTGTTCGAGGG
>DATCRS010000141.1:0-4462 GCA_036568845.1 Devosia sp.
TCCATGAAGTGGCCGAGCCGGTGGCCCTTTTCGTTCGACTTGGCGCGGTAGCGTCCGCCGTCGCCGGCCTCGAACTCGCTCCACCACTGGCCCTGTTCGTCGGCCCGGTGCCCGACGCGCCTGAGACTCGTGCTCTTGATCCGGGCATAGGGATATTCCGGCTCGCGCATGTAGCCGTTGCCACGGCTGGCGTGGTGCTCCGTGTGCTGGTGCGACGCACCCTGGCCCGTCATCAGCCAGACGAGGCTGACGCCGAGCAGTGCCGCCGGCAGCGGGTTGGCCGAGATGGTGTGGCCGAGGTTGGTGGCAAAATGCGAGCCGCCATCCTTGGTATAGGCCAGCGCCTCGTCGAGCAGTTGCCCAGGTGAGAGCCGCTCCTTGATCTCGCCGATGCGCGCTTCCACGCGGTTGCGCTGCGCCTCAACTTCACGCTCGAGCTCAGCCGAGCTTTTGTGTTCGGAATCGTAGGACATCAGAAGCTCTCCTTGACCACTTGGGCGTCTTCGACGACCGACCGGGTGGTTCTCTTCATGTTGAGTTTGGTGGCGCGCATGTCGCTCACCCCCTTCTGGATCAGCATCCAGGCGATGCCGCCGACCACCACTGCGACCGCCAGCGCCGAAAGGAAGGTGGCCATGCCTTCGCCCATGCCCATCGCCATCAGCAGGGCACCGAGGCCGGTAACGATGGCGGTGAGAAAGACGCCCACCGCGCCGATCGCCAGCACGCCGCCGATAGCCAGGTTGCGGCTCGCGCCGACCATCTCGTCGACCTTCTCGCCGGCCTCGGCCTTGGCGAGTTCGATCTCCTTGCGGAAGAGTCCGGAGATGTCGGAAACGAGGCTGCCGAGCAGGTCGGTGATCGGCCGTCCGCTATGCTCCGAATAGCTCATCAGACCCTCCCCTCACTGGGATAGTCCGAGCCGCTGCTGGCGCCATACGCGCTGCGGCCGGGCGTGTACTGCGGCGCGCCATTGTAGTCGACGGCGGTGCCCATCTGCTCGCGGGCGACTCTCTGCTGTTCCCGCTTGGCCGAAGCGGCAACGAAGCGGCTGGCGGCAAAGCCCAGCAGGGCGGCAGCCCCGAGAAAGGCGGCCGGCTGCTTGCGGCCGAAGTCCTGGGCCATGGCTAGCAGCTCGTCGACGTCCTTGTTCTTGATCGTTTCCGAAAACTGCGTCGCCGTGTCCGCGATCATGCGCGCATACTGCGCACCGGCCGCCTCTTGCGCTTCGAGATCGGCCGCGGCGCGGTCCACCGCGTGGGCCACGCCATCGAGCTGGTCCGCCAGCAGCTGCTTCTGCTCGCTCGCCATGCCTTTGGCCTTTTCGGCCACGTCGGCAAGCTGCGACTTGGCTTCGTCCGCAAGCTGGCTCGCCTGCTCGGTGGCTTCCTTGGCCACCTTGTCGAACTCGCTCTTGGCGGTATCCATCACATTGTGCGCATCCTCGCGCAACTTGGCCTCTGCTTCACTTGGCAGCACGCCACCGGTCGAGCTCTGCTGGCCCGTCTGGCCGGCCTGGCCGTATGAGCTGGAATAATCGGAATTGGGCATGGGGGCCTCCATGATGTGCATGACGCGGGCAGGGACCCGCTTGATGGAGAAATCAACCTCTTGGAGTGCCCCCGGTTCCGTCCGACTTTTCGCTCATCTGCAAACGACAGCCTGCTATCCGGATGGCCGGCCTCCCCCGCGGTCTCACCTCGTGCTAGGCCTTCGCCATGCCCGACGGCCCTCACATGGTTGGCCCATTTCTTCTGGACGTTGCGACCGGTGTCGTTCGACGCGACGGCGTGCCGCTCACCATTGGACGCCGCGGCGTGGCCATCTTCGATGCCTTGGTCACGGCCGGCGGTGCCCCGGTCAGCAAGCAGGAGTTGCTCGACCGGGTTTGGCCGGGCCTGGAGGTGGGTGAGGCCAATCTTTCGGTCCAGGTTGCGGCGCTCCGCAAGGAGCTGGGCCGCACGCGGGCGGGCGGCGAGTGGATCACCACCGTTCCGCGCGTCGGCTACCGCTTCGCGGTGGACTTGATCGAATCCGCGTCGTCGCTCAACCGCCAGCCCACGCTTGCCGTGCTCCCCTTCAAGGACCTGTCGCCGTCAGGCCAGCAGGGCTACTTCGCCGACGGACTGGTCGAGGACATCATCACCGGCCTGTCGCGCTTCTCCACTTTCGCGGTGGTCTCGCCCAGCGCCTCCTTCGCGTGGCGCGATCGGCCCAGCGATCCGCGCACCGTGGCGCACGTCCTCGGCGTGCGGTACCTCCTTACGGGCAGTCTGCAGCGCCAGCAGGACCGGCTGCGGGTCACAGTTCGTCTTCTCGATGGCGACAGTGGCAGGCAGCAATGGGCCGAGCAATTCGACGGCAACATTCAGGACCTGTTCGCCTTCCAGGATCGCGTGACCGAAGTGGTTGCCGGCTGCGTCTCACCGGGCATCCTGAAGGCCGAGATCGAGCGGGTGCGCCGACGGCCGCCCGAGCACCCCAGCGCGTACGACCTTTATTTGCAGGCCCTGCCGCATTTTCGCGGCACCGACGCCACCAGCCGCCAACGCGCCATCGATCTGTTGGAGGCGGCGGTCGCCTGTGATGGCACCTATGCACTCGCCCTCGCTTATGCTGCCTGGGCGCATGAGCGGCAGGACACCTTCGGACGGGGTGTCTCGGAAGCGGAACGGCAGCGGGCGCTCGATCTCGCCGGTCGCGCCCTTCTCGCCGACGCCGACGACCCCTTGGTGCAAGCCATCAGCGCGCTGGTCCTGCTGAACCTTGGTGGCGAACGTATCCGGAGCCTCGCCATGCTCAACAGGGCGGTCGAGACTTGCCCGCACAACGCCACGGTCCTCTCCCTCTGCGCATTCGCCAATGTCATGGTAGGCGATGTCGATGCCGGCCGCGCAGCGTTTCTTCGCGCTCTCCGGATCGCGCCGGGGGCGCTGGACAACTATGAGTTGCTGGTCGGCGTCGCCATCGCAGACATCTTCAGCGGCGAGTTCGAGGAGTCGGCCATCTGGTCCATGCGCAGCATCGCGCAGAACCCGGATTGGCTCGGCGCCTATTGGATGCTGGCTGCCGCCCATGTGGGCATGCGCCAGATCGGGGCCGCCCGCGCGACCATTTCCGACCTCCTTCTCAAGGCCCCAGAAATGCGCATGAGCGATATTGAACGGCTCGGGCGCCGCTATGCTGATCGCTTCCAGCTCGTCATCGCCAATCTGCGCAGCGCCGGCTTGCCAGAGTAACTCCCGGATTTGCGATCGCTTTGCGATCCAAATCGTCGAACCTGCGAAACTGCTGCGACTGCAAACAGGAGTTTCGCATGACCAATGCCCGCTTCACCCGGCCGCAGATATCCATGCCAGCCACCCAGCGCGTAGCCCAGACGCCGTTCGGCGCCCGCATGATCATCCATGCACTCTCGTCCGAAACCGGCGGCGCCTTCGGCATCTGGGACACTTTCACCCCGCCCGGCCAGGGGCCGGCGCCGCACACACATACGCGCGAAACCGAAACATTCCGCGTGATGCGCGGCACTTACCGCTTCCGATGCGGGGAAGACGAGTTCGATGCACCCGTCGGCACCGTTGTCGTGTTGCCACCCCACGTCGAGCACGCCTGGCGCAACATCAGCGACGAGCCAGGCTATATGCTCGGCATCGTCACGCCGGGTGGCTGCGAACACATGTTCCTCGACATCGCCGCCCTTGGCCCGACGGCGACCCGCGAGCAGATTTCAGCGATCGAGGCCCGTTACGGCATCATCAACGAGGCAAACAAGGCTCTCCCCGCCTGAACCTCAACGGATCACCTTTCCCGCTTCGTCGAAGCGGTAGACGTGCTTGGGGTCCAGCGCCGAGATCCAGAGCATCGAGTCTGGTGCGTAGTGCACCTCGCCGAAGAGGCGAACCGTGACCGTGCCTGCCTTCTCGGTATCGAGATAGACGTTGGTGTCGGCGCCCAGGTGCTCGATATGCACCACCTTGCCCTGCCATTGGCCACTGGTCGGCGAGAGCGTCAGGTGCTCGGGCCTTATGCCGATCGTCTTGGCGCCACCCACACCGAGCGCGGCGGCATCGAGGAAGTTCATCTGCGGCGAGCCGATGAAGCCGGCGACGAAGAGGTTTGCCGGGTTGTTGTAGAGCTCCATCGGCGAACCGATCTGCTCGATCCGCCCCGCATTCATGACCACGATCTTGTCGGCCAGTGTCATGGCTTCGACCTGGTCGTGGGTGACGTAGATCATCGTCGACTTGAGCTCGCGGTGCAGCCGCGCGATCTCGAGCCGCGTATTGACGCGCAGCGCCGCATCGAGGTTCGAGAGCGGCTCGTCGAACAAAAAGAGCTTGGGCTCACGCACGACCGCACGCCCGATGGCGACGCGCTGGCGCTGGCCGCCGCTGAGCTCGGCGGGGCGGCGCTTGAGATAGTCCTGGAGCGACAGCATGCGCGTGGCCTTGCCCACGCG
>DATCRS010000142.1:0-14032 GCA_036568845.1 Devosia sp.
GAGCCCCGCCAGCAACTCGGACACGGCCAGGCGGGAGAGTCCGATCCGCTGGGCGAGGGCAGGGCGCTGCAGCGGTTCGCCATGCATCATGGCCTCCACCAGCAGACGTAAGTAACCGGATAGTGAATTCTTGCGGGCCGAAGCGGTAGCAGCCTTCGCGGTGAGGGCGCCGAATCTATCGCGTTGATTCAGTTGCCAATCTTCCATCTTGGCCCCCTCCGCAGCTCCACACCGCCTTGTTCAAATCTGGCAATGCAAATTTTTTCTTATTGCGCCGTGACGAAAGTGGCGCCTACATAGGCTCTGTAACAGCACGAAATCTGCCGATGAGACAAGCGAATTGTACGGGCGCGCGCTGGGACGAACAGGAGAGAGGGAGGTAATCATGCAAATATTTTTTTCGCACGATCCACCGACCTCGCAACGGGTTTAGGAGGCCGCAACGTCACCGGCAGGTGCATTGGCGGCGCAAGCACGAGGGAAGAAATCGATGACTGCCAAGAAGTGGATCGCACGCCTGGCGATTGCCGCGATGGCGGCAACGGCTTTGGCCAGCCCTGCCTGGGCATTCCAGGAAGCGCCGATGTTGACCGAAATGGTGAAGGCCGGCTCGCTGCCGCCCGTGGACGAGCGCCTGCCCACCAACCCGACGGTGGTGGATGCGCTCAGCGTGGGCCAGTATGGCGGCACCTGGCACCGCGCCTATAGCGGTCCCGGCGACCGCTGGGGGCCGACCAAGCTGATGGAAGAGCGCGTGCTCAAGTGGACCGCCGATCCCAACGGCGAAGCGGTGCTGAAGCCGGGCTATATCGAAAGCTACTCGGTCAACGACACCTCGACCGAGTTCACCTTCACCCTGCTCGACGGTCTAAAATGGTCCGATGGCCACCCGGTCACCACCGAGGACGTGGCCTTCTGGTACAATGACGTGTTCCTCAACCCCGCCATCGTGCCCAATATCGACCCGACCTTCGCGCCGGGCGGCGTGCCGATGCAGGTCGAGATCAAGGACGCGCGGACCTTTACCGTCAAGTTCGCGCAACCCTACGTCTATTTCCTGCAGATCCTTGCCAAGGACTCGACCGGCGAGCCGAGCCTCGACCGCCCGAGCTTCCTGTTTCCCAAGCACTACCTCAGCCAGTACAACGACAAGTATGCCAGCGAGGCTGAGCTGGAAGCTGCGGCCAAGAAGTTCAATGTCGCCAAGTGGACCGATCTCTGGGGTTCCAAGGGTGCCGCCACGGCGTGGTGGTCGAACCCGGATCTCCCGGTGCTGACCGCGTGGAAGATCGAGACGCCGGCCCCGGCCGAAATCGTCACCATGGTCCGCAACCCCTACTATTACGCCGTCGACCAGGAGGGGAACCAGCTGCCCTATGTCGACCGCATCGAGCACAAGCTCTACCAGGATCCCGAAACGCTCGCCCTGATGGTGGCGCAGGGCCAGATCGACATGCAGGCCCGCGGCATGAACCTCGACAACTACACCTTCTACAAGGAAAACGAGGAACGCGGGAACTACAAGGTCGTGCCGGGCCGCGATTCGAACGTCTGGTCGATCATCCCCAACCTCACGGTCAAGGATCCGGTGCTGCAGGACCTGTTCCAGAACGCCGATTTCCGTCAGGCGCTCTCGGTTGCAGTGGATCGCGAAGCGATCGTCGAGCTGACCCAGTCGGGTCTCGCCAAGGCCATGGCAGTGGCGCCCGTCAACGGCTCGCCCTACCACAAGGACGAACTCTCCGCGCACTGGGCGGAATACGATCCCGAGAACGCCGATGCGCTGCTCGATGGTCTCGGCCTCACCGAACGCGACAAGGATGGCTTCCGCCTCCGCTCCGACGGCCAGCGGCTGAGCCTTGCCATCGAGTCGAGCGATGCGGCCCATGCCAAGACCCTCGAGCTGCTGTCGGGCATGTATGCCGAGGTCGGCATCGAGCTCCTGCCGCGTATCATCGATCGCACGCAGTGGGACAACAATCGGGACAACAACGACTTCCAGCTGCAGTGGATTCCGTTCGACCGCCTCACCTATGTGCCTGCCGATCCTCGTCTGATGCTCGGCAGCCAATCCTACGGCACCGAGTATTTCAAGTGGTACCAGACCGATGGTGAGAGCGGCATCGAACCGCCCAAGGGCAGCGCCATCCTCGCCATGTTCGATGCGTGGGATCGCGCCTCGCAGGCCAAGTCGATCGAGGAGGCCGATGCTGCCGTCAACGAGATGATCGCCACCTTCGTCGACCAGGGCTATGCCATCGGCGTCTATGGCGAGGGCGTGCTCGTGAATATCGTGTCGAACAAGATGCACAACGTGCAGGCCGACCTGGTTCAGGACGATATCACCCGCGGCGTCGGCATTGCCCGCACGCAGCAGTTCTGGCTCGATCAGAACTAGTCGGACGATCCGGCCCGGGATTTCGGTCCCGGGCCGCAAGCCTGGCAGGGGCGGCCCTCGCCGCCCTTTGCGTCTCGGGGAGGAGCATTCCACATGACCGCCTTCATCTTGCGGCGCGCGCTTCTGGCGATCCCGACGCTCATCTTCATCTCGTTTATTGCCTTCGTCATCATCCAGCTGCCGCCCGGCGACTACATCACCGCGTATGCCGCCGAGCTACGCCACCAGGGCGAGTACATCACCGAGGCGCAGGAGGCGGCGCTGCGGGCGCAGTACGGTCTCAGCGACCCCCTGCTGGTGCAGTACTGGCGCTGGATCAGCAACATCGTCTTCCGCGGCGATTTCGGCTATTCCCTGCACTGGAACGCGCCGGTCTCGAGCCTGATCTGGGATCGCCTGTCGATCACCCTCGCGATCTCGGCCGTCAGCCTGGTCTTCACCTGGCTCATCGCCATCCCGGTCGGCGTCTATTCGGCGACCCGGCAGTATTCGGTGCTCGACTACGTCTTCACGGTCTTCGGCTTTCTTGGCAAGGGAACGCCGGATTTCCTCTTGGCGCTGATCCTCATGTGGATCAGTTTCGTCTATCTCAACCTGGACGTGGGCGGCCTGTTCTCCGCGCGCTACCAGCATGCGCCGTGGAGCCTCGACAAGGTGCTGGACCTGCTCTCGCACGTCTGGATTCCGCTCGTGGTGCTGGCGACCGGCGGAGCCGCCGGGCTCATCCGCGTGATGCGTGCCAACATGCTCGACGAGCTGGGTAAGCCCTATGTCGAGACCGCCTACGCGCAGGGGCTCTCCGAGAGCAAGGTGGTGTGGAACTATCCCGTGCGCGTGGCGCTCAACCCGTTCATCTCAACCGTCGGCTGGGCGCTGCCGGCGCTGTTCTCGGGCGACATCATCACCGCGGTGGTGCTCAACCTGCCGACGACCGGGCCGCTGCTGCTGCAGGCGCTCAAGATGCAGGACATGTACCTCGCCGGCAGCTTCATCCTCATCCTCAGCGCCTTCACCGTGATCGGTACGCTGATCTCCGACGTCCTCCTGGCGTGGTTCGATCCGCGCATCCGCTACGCGTGAGGTCCGAGCCATGACCGATCAAGCCATCGCCCGTATCCCCGTTGCAGCCAAGGACCGCAAGGAGGACCTCTTCACCGCCAAGCCCTGGCAGCTGATCTGGCGCCGCTTCGCCAAGCACAGGCTTGCCGTCGTCTCGCTGTGGTTCCTGGTGATCCTTGCCGCCTGCGCGGTGTTCGCCGAGCAGGTTGCCCCCTACGATCCATTCAAGGTCGAGCGCCTGCGCACGCTCGCGCCCCCGACCGGCATCCATCTCTTCCATGAAGGCCGGTTCGTCGGTCCCTTCGTCTACGGTTTGTCGCGCGAGCGCGATGCCGAGACGGCGCGGGTGAAATATGAAACGGACACCGAGACGATCCTGCCGATCCAGTTCTTCGTCTCGGGCGACGACTACAGCTTCTTCGGGTTCTTCAAGACCGACATCCATCTCTTCGGCGTCGATGGCCGTCGCCAGCAGATAAACCTGCTGGGCACCGACGATCTCGGCCGCGACGTCTTCTCGCGCCTGATGCACGGCGCTCGCGTCACCCTCTCGGCTGGTCTTGTCGGCGTCGCCTTTGCCTTCGTGCTCGGCCTCGCGCTGGGGTCGATCTCGGGCTATTTCGGCGGCTGGATCGACAACACCATCCAGCGGCTGATGGAGTTCATCCGCTCCATCCCCACCATCCCGCTCTGGATGGGCCTTGCGGCGGCGCTGCCGATCGCCTGGGACCCGATCTTCGTCTATGTGCTCATCACCCTCATCCTGGCGCTGATCGGCTGGACCCATCTGGCGCGGGTCGTGCGCGGGCAGTTTTTCGCCATCCGCAACGAGGACTACGTGCTCGCCGCCCGCCTTGCCGGCGCCAGCGAGTACCGGATCATCACCAAGCACATGCTGCCCTCGATGACCTCCTATATCATCGCGGCGCTGACCCTCGCGGTGCCCGAGATGATCCTCGGCGAGACCGCACTCAGCTTCCTCGGCCTGGGACTGCGGCCGCCGGTGGTCAGCTGGGGCGTGCTGCTGCAGGATGCACAGAACCTCCGCTCCATCTCGCTGGCGCCGTGGCTCCTCTCGCCCGGCATCGCGGTGGTGCTCACCGTGCTCGCCTTCAACTTCCTCGGCGACGGCCTGCGCGATGCGGCGGACCCCTATGGACAGTAAGCCGATGACCACCGCCATGCCTCCCGAACGCCTCCTCGAGCTCGACGACGTGCACGTGCACTTTCCGCTGCGCGAAGGCCTGGTGAAGGCCGTCAACGGCGTCTCCTACCACGTCAACAAGGGTGAGGTGCTGAGCATTGTCGGCGAGAGCGGGTCGGGCAAGTCGATCACCGCGCGTGCCATCATGCGCCTCTTGCCCAAGCGCGCCGCTCCGCCACAGGGAAGAATCCGGTTTCGGGCGCGCAACGGCGAAAGCTACGAGCTCTCCGCGCTCGATCGCAACAGCCGCGCCATCCGCCAGGTCCGCGGCAGGCACATCGGCATGATCTTCCAGGAGCCGATGACGGCGCTCTCGCCGGTGCACACTATCGGCGCGCAGATCATGCGCACCGTGCAGCTGCATATGGGGCTCGGCCGCGCCGCGGCGCGCGAACGCGCCATCGACCTCCTCGCCAAGGTGCAGATGCCCCGGCCGGCCCAGATGGTCGACGCCTATCCGCACCAGCTTTCGGGCGGCATGCGCCAGCGCGCGATGATCGCGCTCGCCATCTCCTGCGACCCCAGCCTCCTCATTGCCGACGAACCCACCACCGCGCTCGACGTCACCACCGAGGCTCAGATCCTCGAACTACTGAAATCGCTGCAGTCCGAGCTGGGCATGGCGATCATCTTCATCACCCACAATTTCGGCGTGGTGGCCGATATCGCCGACCGCGTCTCGGTGATGTATCTGGGGCGGATCGTCGAGACGGCCTCGGTCGACGACATCTTCTACGCTCCCAAGCACCCCTACACGCAGGCGCTGCTGCGCTCCATCCCGCGGCTCGGCGTCGACCAGGGGCGGCGGCTGCCGACCATCCCCGGCATGGTGCCGGACCCCTACCGCGTGCCCACCGGATGCGCCTTCAACCCGCGTTGCGCCCATGCAGTGCCGGGCCTTTGCGACGTCACGGTGCCCCCCGAAAAGCTGTTCGGCGCGCAGATGTCGCGCTGCCATGTCGCCGAGCAATTCGTGACGGCCGCCGCTCCGGAGCTTGCCCATGTCTGACGTTCCGGCAAGCACGGCGCCCACGCTCGCCGAGGACATCCTGTTCTCGGTCCGGGGCCTCAGGAAGTACTTCCCCATCCATGCCGGTTGGCTGAAGAAGCATGTCGGCGACGTCAAGGCCATCGACGATGTGTCCTTCGACATCAAGAAGGGCGAGACGCTGGGGCTCGTCGGCGAAAGCGGCTCGGGCAAGTCCACCGTCGCGCGGCTCATGCTGCGCGCCTATAACCTCACCGACGGCCAAATCCTCTTCCGCCGCAGCAGCGGCGAAGTCGTTGATCTCTCCGGCCTGTCGGATCGCGAAATGCGGCCGCTGCGCGCCGACATGCAGATGATCTTCCAGGATCCCTATTCCTCGCTCAACCCGCGCATGACGCTCTTGGAACTGGTGGGCGAGCCGATGGTGATCCATGGCAACAGCAACCAAAGCGAGATCCGCGACCGCGTTGGCGAGCTGCTCAAGGTGGTCGGCCTCCGGCCCGAGTTCATCAACCGCTATCCGCATGCCTTCTCGGGCGGTCAGCGCCAGCGCATCGGCATTGCCCGCGCACTGGCGCTCAACCCCAGCTTCATCGCCGCCGACGAAGCCGTATCGGCGCTCGACGTGTCGGTGGCGGCGCAGAACATCAACCTGCTGCAGGACCTGCAGGAGCAGTTCGGGCTTACGTATCTCTTCATTACCCACGACCTCAGCATGGTGGCCCATATCTCCGACCGCGTCGGGGTGATGTATCTGGGGCGGCTGATGGAGGTTGGCCCGACCAAGGCGCTGTTCTCGCGGCCTTTGCACCCCTACACCGAAGCCCTGATGGCTGCAGTGCCGCAGCCCGATCCCCGCGGCAATCGCACACGGAAGCGCGTCCCGCTCAAGGGCGAGATCGCCAACGCCGCCAACCCACCCTCGGGCTGCAGCTTTCATCCGCGCTGTCCCTATGCGCAGCCGCGCTGCAGCGCCGAAGTGCCGGCTCTGCGCGAGGTGGCCGGCGGGCGGCAGGTGCGCTGCCATTTCGCCGAGGAATTGTCCCTGGTGGGGGCCGTCGCGTGACCCAGCTCGCGCCCGTTGCCGAAACGGAGTTGGCTGCGCGCTACGCGCCGCGGTTGATGCTCGACCGCAACGAGCCCTACCGGCCGGGGGCCTTCGGCTACACCTTGTTCCGGTCGGAAGCGCAGTCGCCATCGAGCAAATTCACGGTCACGCTGGCCGGAGCGTTCACACTCGAATATGCCATCTACTACGACTGGGACATCGGCCACCTCTACGATCTCGAGCATGTCTGGGTGCATGTGAGTGACACCGGCGCGGTGTGCCGCGTGGAAGCCTCCTCGCATGGTGGGCGCAAGCCCATGGATATCGGTCGCGGCCTGCCCGAGATGCGGGCGGAGCAGCCGGTCATCTATGTCGAAGCCGGCAAGCACGCCCATTGGGCCAGCCCCGATCACATGAATGCCGCCGATCGACGCGAGCTCAAGGCACTTTGCGGCCCCCTGGCCGGCATGGAAGGAGTGCACGAGGGCAACTTCTTCTTCGAACGCGGGGCCTACGGCGCCACCGCCGAGGACCATCGCCTGGCCCGGCTCAAGATGCGCGCCGATGCTTTCGTGCCGTCGCACCTCTACCGGCTCAGTGAAGATGTTCCCCTGTTGCTCCCCTGGCCGGAACTGGAGGCGATGATCCCACAACGCGTTCGAGACAGCCTCGCCCTCCTGCGGAGCAGCCAGAAATATCTGGGCGCCGTCTTTCTCGATTGTGGTGACACGCTGGTCGACGAACGGACCGAGGTGAAGCGGCCGGGCAGCGAGGTGGTCCTCTCCGGCGAACTGATCCCGGGCGCCAAGGAAATGGTGCAGGCGCTCAAGGCTGCGGGTCATACCCTGGTGCTTGTTGCCGACGGTCCGCGCGAGACATTCGTCAACCTCCTGACGCAGCACGGCCTCTGGAATCTCTTCGATGCGCATGTGATCTCCGAGGATGTCGGGGTGCTCAAGCCCGACGCCCGCATGTTCGAGGCCGCGCTGGCTGCCGCTGGGCTGACGCGGACCGACGCCTGGCGCACCGTGATGGTCGGCAACAATCTTTCGCGCGACATCAAGGGCGCCAACACCCTCGGCATCACCAGTGTCTTCATGGCCTGGTCGACGCTGCGCACGCACCAACCGGCGGAAGCCGGAGAAGTCCCCGACTTCAGAATCGAGTCTCCCAAGGAACTGCCGGCGCTGCTGGACCAGCTGGAACCCCTGCTGCGTTACCGGGCGCCGGCGCCTTTTTTCAAAAGCAGTGCCTCTGTAAGCTCCTAGTCCATGTCCGTCCCGCTCCTCACGCTCCGCCGCGGCGAGAGCCTCAATGCCTGGGCGCTGTCGCCTGTCGAGGCTACCTACTTCCCCGGCGAACCCGCCGTTGCGCACGACCCGCAGAACTACCGCTACGTCAACGGCTTCGTCGATGTCGGCGATCTGCCCTGCCGGGTGGCGACCTGGCGCGACGTGGCGACGCGGCAGGTTACGCTGCGGACCGACTGGCCGGTGGAGAGCCTCTACCTGCCCGGCAACAACCGGGCAGTGGAGTTCAGCCAGTTCCGCCACCGGCCAACCCGCCTGGCCCGCTGGTGCCGCACGCAGGTCTCCGGGCCGGTCGACCGCTATTGCTCGTTCCGGCTCTCGACCCGCGGCGGCGTGCATATCTGGGTCGATGGCGCGCTCGCCGGACGCTTCGAACCCTTCACCCGGAACCAGGCCCAGCACACCGTCGTGCACTTGCCCATCAAGGCGGCGGGCAGTGAGATCGTCGTCCTCACCGAGGACATGGCCGAACGCGATACGGTCTGGTTCTTCGAGCTCACCCTGCTCGACGATGTTGCGCTCGACGTGTTCCTGCCCGGCGCGACGATCGGCGACCAAGTGGGGCCGCTGACGGCGCTCGCAAGCCAGGTTCGCACACGCGACGAGGTGTCCGGCTGCGCACAGGACGTGGTGCTGACCTTCGACTCTCCGGCGCCGATCGACGTCGGCATCGAGGTACAGGTGACCTCGACTTCGCACACTCATGCCACCCTGCTGGAGCGCAAGCTGGTGCTTCCTGCCGGGGCGACGGAACTGGCAATCTGCCGAGCCGATGAATTGCCCGACGGCTATCATACGCTGCCGCTGGTCTTCACCTCCGGGTCGTCGCGGGTCGAACGCAGCATCGGCGTCGCGGTGCTGCGCAAGCCGATGCCGTCCGTGTTGTCGCGCGACCTCGCGAACCGCAAGGCGATGGCGCTGCAATATGCTGCGGAGCACGGGGAAAGGCGCATGGGCACGGCCGTGGCCCTGATGGAGACGGGACACTGCAACGATCCACGCCTGCGCCCCATCATCGAAGAGACCCTGCGGTCCATCGACGAGCGCGAGGACTGCGCCGACTTCGTTTCGGTGCCGCTGCTCTGGGCCTATCTCCGCCACGCACCGGGACTATCCGCCGATCTGCGCGGCAAGATCGAGCGCACCCTGCAAGGCTTCCGCTACTGGGTCGACGAGCCGGGCAACGACGTCATGTGGTTCTGGAGCGAGAACCACGCGCTCTGCTTCCACGTCTCGCAGCTCCTCGCCGGGCAGGCGTGGCCCGAGGCGCGGTTCTCCGCGTCGGGACGCCTCGGGCAGGAGCAGGCGAAGCTGGCTGTCGAGCGGCTGGAGCGCTGGTTCGACGCGGTCGAGGAGGACGGTCTCGCCGAGTGGAACTCGTCGGCCTATTACCCGGTGGATTTCATCGGCCTGCTCGCGCTTGCCGAGCTCGGTCCTCCCGCGCTGGCTGCGCGGGGGAAATCCCTCTGCGACCGCATCTTCACCATGATGGCCCTGCACACGCTCGAGGGCGTGCCGGCCGGCTCGATGGGGCGGGCCTACGACAAGGAACTGCGTGCCGGGCCGCTCACCGAGCTGGCGCCCTTCGCGGCGGTGGCTTTCGGCAAGGGCTGGCTCAACACGGGCGTCGCCTCGCTGCCCCTTTTTGCGGCGGGGAGTTACGAGCCGCCGCGGGACCTGGACCGATTGGTCCAGCCGGGTGCCGACGAGGCGGTGGTGGCCCGCTACCGCCAGGGTTTCGGTCCGGCGGCGCTCCTCACGCTCTACAAGACGCGTCAGGTGCAGCTTTCCACCAATAGCGGCGCCAAGCCAGGTGGCAACGGGCATCAGCAGCACGTGCTGGATGTCCGCTTTGCCGCCCATCCGATGGCGCGCAGCTGGATCAATCATCCGGGCGAGGACGATCCCTGGGGTCAGCGCCGTCCCTCCTACTGGGCCGGCAACGGCAACCTGCCGCGGGTCGGGCAGAGCCGGAACCGGGCCATGCTGCTCTATCGGCTGGATACCGATGCGCGGCTGCCCTTCACCCATGTCTTTGCCTCGCGCTGTGGCATCGAGCATCACCTGCGCGGCAACACGCTGATCCTCCGCGCCGGCGAGGCCATGGTGGCCTACAAGGCAACCGGCCCCATCGAGGCGATCGAGAACGGGCCGGGAGCCGGTATCGAGTACCGCAGCCATGGCATCCGGCAGGGCTGGGCGGTGATCGTGAGCGAGACCACGGACCTCGAACAGTTCGCGTCCGAGGTGGCAGCCCTACGGCTGACAATGGACGAGGAGGGTACCCGGCTGGTGCTTACCAACGGCCACGGTGCCGAATTGATCCTCCAGTGGTCCGAAGGACTTTTCGAGAACGGCCAGCCGGTCTTTGCCGAAATCCCCCCGAGCACGCCGCAAATCGAGTTCGCCACCATCGGAAACGCGTAAGCCGAGTTCGGGGTTGAAGGACAGCGCGTTCCCGGCTCATCTAGCCGGCCAAGCCCTCCCGATTTGCGAGCTCCGATATGCGTCTTCTCATCCTGGGTACCGGCCGGATGGCGAATAGCCATGCCAAGGCGTTCCAGACCATCGACGGCGTCGAGATGGTCGGTGCCGTGGATACCGATCCGGGCAATCTCGGCGCCTTCTGCGATACTTTTGGCATCGGCCAGCGCTTCCTCACGCTCGAGGCGGCGCTGGAATGGGGCGAGTTCGATGCGGTCGACAACATCACGCCCGATTTCGTGCATCACCCCACGACCCTCGCCGCACTCAGGGCCGGCAAGCACGTCTTCTGCGAAAAGCCGCTGGCGCCGAACCATGCGCTCGCCATGGAAATGGTCGATGCCGCCGAGTCGGCCGGGCTCATCAACATGGTGAACCTCACCTATCGTAACGTCGCCGAGCTCCACAAAGCCCGGCAGCTCATCGCCGACGGGGTGATCGGCGAGGTCAAGCACGTCGAGGCCAGCTACCTCCAGCACTGGCTGGCGCTGCGCGATTTCAACGATCCGGTGAACCTCCAGGGCACCTGGCTCTGGCGCCTTTCCAAGGGCCACGGCTCGAACGGGACACTGGGCGATATCGGCATCCATATCCTCGATTTCACCACCTTCGCCATCGGCCAGCCGATCGTCTCGATGAACTGCCGGCTGCAGACCTTCCAGAAGGTGCCGGGCGACCGCATCGGCGAATATGTGCTCGATGCCAATGACAGCTTCATCATCAGCGCCGAGTTCGCCAATGGCGCCATCGGCACCATCCACTCGTCGCGCTGGGCCTCGGGCCATTCCAACGACCAGCGGCTGCGCGTCTACGGCAATAGAGGCGGCGTCGAATTGAGCCACGGCCACTGGGGCACTTTGCTGCGCGTCTGCGCCGGCGAGGACGTTGCCACCTCGACCTGGCGCGAGGTCGCGGCCGAGCCCGTAAAGACCAACTATCAGCGCTTCGTCCAGGCGGTGCGCGATGGCCGGCAGGACCAGCCGGATTTCCGCCACGCCGCCGAGTTGCAGAAGGTACTCGACCTGGCGCTGGTTGCCGATCTCGACCGCGCCGAGCACCGCGTCTAGCGCCGGAAAAACGGCCGGAAGCAGAGCCTCCGGCCGCAAGTCACCTCAGGGGGAACCCAAGGATCAGATAATGGGTGGCACCAGCGGCGTGCTGCGACCCTCCTGCGCGTCGGGCGCCGTGCGGGGCAGGGCGGTCTCGTCGAAGCGCTCCCAGCCTTCCTGCTCGTATTTCTTGCGCCGGATGGCGATATCCACGCCTTCGGCGTCGCGCAGGATCGTCGCGGCGATCTCGGCGCGACTTTCGTCGACCCGGGCAGTCACCAGGGCACCGCCCCGCTTCAGGCCCTCGGCATAGACATGAGCGTCCGACTCGGGCACGCCGGCGCCGGTCAGCGCGCCGACTATGCCGCCGGTCGCGGCGCCCACTCCGGCTCCGGCAACCGCGCCCATCGCTGCTGCAAACAGCCAACCACCAGCAACAACTGGACCGAGCCCGGGAATGGCAAGGATGCCGAGGCCGGCCAGCAGCCCGCCGGCGCCGCCTAGCACGGCGCCCAGTTCGGCGCCGGTGGTCGCACCCTCGCCGATGGCGTCGGTTTCGACGATCTCTTCGGGCGAATTGGCGATGAAACTGATGTCCGTGCTCTTGATGCCCGCATCTTTGAGGGCATGCACGGCGTTGGCCGCGTGCTCATAGGTATCGAAAAGTCCGGTGACAGTTCGCATCCTACGCCTCCTCCCCACCGCTGGGCGGAACTCGCCCTTTGAACAACGGCCTGGCGGCGATTTCGTTCCTAGCCGCCCAGCAGCAGGCGCGCGACATAGACCGCGAGAACCCCGCCCACCATGGCGACAAAGAGGTTGCGGGTTGCAACGTAGAGCCCGAGCGTCGCCGCGGCGGCGATGGCCTCGGCCGGGCCGCCATTGGCGACGGCTGGCGCCACCAGCGAGGCGAGCACCGCGCCGGGCAGGTGCTTCATCCATGAGGCGACGAAGCCGGTGCGCGGCAGCCGGTCCGCCAGCAGCAAGCCACCGGCGCGGATCGCGAAGGTAACGGCGGCCATGCCCAGGATGGTGACCAGCGCTTCAAGCGACATCGGTGGCCTCCTCACGACGTCGCATCGTATCGGCCATGGCGCCGGCAAGGCTCCCCGCCAGGCCGCCGATGATGATGTACCAGTTGCCGGGGATGAGCCGCACCGAAACGATCGCCACCAGAGCCGCGACGATCCACGGCACCAGGTCGCCGCGGCCCTTCCACATGCCGAGCAGCAGGGCGATGAAGGTGGCGGTGAAGGCAAAGTCGAGTCCGTACTTGGTCGGGTCCTCGATCACCGAGCCCAGCAGCCGGCCGACCAGCGTCGAGCCGACCCAGGCGATCCACGAACAGACCCCGGAGCCGACCAGGAACCCTACCGTGCCGCGGCCCTTGGCGACTTCGCCCATGGTCATGGCCCAGTTCTCGTCGGCGACGAGATAGACCGATGCCAGCGCTTTCCAGCGCGGCAGGTGGGTGGTGAGCGGCCGCAGCGTCGCGGTCATCAGCAGCATGCGGAGGTTGACGATGGCGGTGGTGATGACGATCGAGAGCACCGGCAGGTCGCCCGGTATCCAACTTTCAAGGGCCACGAACTGACTGGCGCCCGCAAACACCAGCCCGCTCATCACCAGCACTTCCCAGGCCGAAAGGCCCGCCTGCCCGGCGAGCACGCCCCAGACGAGCCCATAGGCGACAATCGAGATCGCCACCGGCACGAACATGCGCATGCCGAGGAAAAAGGCGTTGCCGGTATGGGGAGCCGAAGCGGCACGAGACGTCATGGCCGCTCTTCTAGATCGTTTCCAATCTGGGAGGAAGCGCGGACCTCTCGCACCCCTCCCCCTTGAGGGGAGGGGCAGGGGAGGGGGTTAAGCCGCAGGCGTAGGGCTCGCCGCTGACCCCCTCCCTCGTTCCCTCCCCTCAAGGGGGAGGGAGGCGATAGCCGACACATCGTCGACCCACGTTGACCCCGCCATCCCGTCGCGCTACTCACCCCGCCCGAGCGTTCGAAACCCCTTGTGCTCCGACCCGCCTGCGTTCGCATTACGGACGTGAAGTGGCCCGGGTGGCGGTCTTGTCCGTCCCTCGTCGGGGAGTGCGCCCGCCACACTGTCTGGGTTCCCGGAGTTTCCATGACCACCGTCACCAAGCCGCTCTGGCGGCGGTTCGCCGTCTTTCTGTTGCCCTTGATGCTTAGCAACGTGCTGCAGTCGCTCTCGGGCACCATCAACAACATCTATATCGGCCAGTTGATCGGGGTGGACGCGCTTGCCTCCGTCTCGGTCTTCTTCCCGATCATGATCTTCCTCATCTCCTTCGTCATCGGCCTCGCCTCCGGCGCCGCCATCCTCATCGGCCAGGCCTGGGGCGCGAAAAACATCGAGAAGATCAAGCAGGTCACCGGCACGACGCTGACCGCCGGCTTCATCCTCGGGCTCTTCGTCGCTACCCTCGGGGCAATCTTCACCCGGCAGATCATGGAGCTGCTCGGAGC
>DATCRS010000143.1:0-11377 GCA_036568845.1 Devosia sp.
GACGCCGCCCATTGGGTGATGTTCCCGGCCCCGAGGCAGACAACATAGTCGCCTTCGACGGCGCGGCTCGCGATCAGTGGTGCCAGCATTTCGGGCCGGTCGATGACCCGGGCGTCGCGGTGACCGCGGGCCCGGATGCGGGAGACCAGCTCGTCATGAGTGACCCCGTCGATCGGCGCCTCGCCGGCCGCGTAGACCGGTGCCACAATGACCGTGTCGGCGTCGTTGAAGCAAGCGGCGAAGTCGTCGAAGAGATCATGCAGGCGCGAGTAGCGGTGCGGCTGCACCACGGCGATCACATCCCGCCTGGTCGATTGGCGCGCGGCCCTAAGCACCGAGGCGATCTCGACCGGGTGGTGGCCATAGTCGTCGATGACGGTGATGCCGCCGACCGATCCGGTCTTGGTGAAGCGGCGCTTGACACCGGAAAAACCTTTCAGACCCTTGCGGATGGCTTCGGGCGGCACGTGCAGCTGGTCGGCGACGGCAATGGCCGCCGTTGCGTTGAGGGCATTGTGCTCGCCAGGCATCGGCAGCTCGAGGCCTTCGATCCGAAGGTGCGTCATGCGGATGCGGTCGCGGATCTCGACCGCAAAGGTCTGCACACCGTCGTGGTTTTCGAGGTCGACGAGGCGTACGTCGGCCTGCGGGTTGCGGCCATAGGTGATGACGCGGCGGTCGCGGATCTCGCCCACCAGCGCCTGCACCACGGGGTGGTCGAGGCACATCACGGCAAAGCCGTAGAAAGGCACGTTCTCGACGAAGTTGAGGAACGCCTGCTTGACGTGGTCGAAGTCGTGATAGTGGTCGAGATGCTCGGGATCGATATTGGTGACGATCGCGACGTCGGCCGGCAGCTTGACGAAGGTGCCGTCGGACTCGTCGGCCTCGACCACCATCCACTCGCCCTCGCCCAGACGCGCATTGGTGCCATAGGCGTTGATGATGCCGCCATTGATGACGGTAGGGTCCATGCTGCCGGCGTCGAGCAGCGTCGCGACCAGCGTCGTCGTCGTCGTCTTGCCATGGGTGCCGCCGATGGCGATGGCGTTCTTGAACCGCATGATCTCCGCCAGCATCTCGGCACGGCGGACCACCGGCAGGCCGCGCGCCCGGGCTGCGGCGAGTTCTGGATTGGCCTTCTTGATCGCCGACGAAATGACGACGACCGCTGCATCGCGCAGATTTTCGCCCGACTGCCCGATGGCCACCTCGATGCCCATCTTGCGCAGGCGCTGGACATTCGGGTTCTCGGCGCTGTCGGACCCGCGGACCTTGTAGCCTTGGTTGTGCAGGATTTCGGCGATGCCGCTCATGCCGATGCCGCCGATGCCGACGAAGTGCACCGGACCGATATTGCGCGGCATTTTCATATGGTTATTTCCCCCTGGCGGCGAGGCGTTCCGCCTCGTCGGCGAGCTTTTCGACCGCCTGCGGTTGCCCGAGCGATTTGGCCGCGGCGGCAGCCCTCTGCAGCGCCTCCGGCTCACCGAAAAGTGTGCTGAGGCGACTCGCAAGGGAAGAAGGCGAAAGCGTGGCCTGCTCGGCGATCCAGCCGCCCCCGGCCGCCTCCACGACGAGCGCATTGTTCTTCTGGTCGGCATCGATCGAGCCGGGCAGAGGCACGAGGATCGCCGGCCGCCCGATGACGGTCAGTTCGGCAATGGTGGATGCACCGGACCGGGCGATGACGAGGTGGCTCTGTGCGACGCGCTCGGGCAGATCGTCGAAGAACGCGGCCAGTTCGACATTCACCTTGGCCTGCCGGTAGGTCTCGGCAACGCGATCGAGGTCCTCGGGCCGGCACTGCTGGGTGACGCGCAGCTTCTGCCGCAGCTCTTGCGGCAGCTGGGCGATGGCGGGCGGCACGAGTTCGGCAAAGGCGCGGGCACCCTGGCTGCCGCCGAAAATGGTCAGCCGGAAAGTCTCGCCGATCCCCGGATAGGGGGTATCGGCCACGGCCCGGACACGATCGCGAACCGGATTGCCGATAAGAACGGACTTCGAGGCAAACGGCTCGGCCTTGGCGGTCTTTTCAAAGCTCAGCGCGATGCGCCTGGCGTAGCGGGCCAACGCCCGGTTGGCCCGGCCCATCACGGCATTCTGCTCATGAAGCAGGCCGGGGATGCGGGCGAGGCCGGCGGCGAGGAAGGGCGGGAACACCGGATAGCCGCCAAAGCCGATGACCGCATCCGCGCGGAGCTTCCGGAGCATGCCCGTCGCGACGCCGATGCCATAAAGGATCTTGGTGCCGGCGAGAAAGAACTGCACGGGGTTGCGGACCGAGGGCGTCGCCGATGGCACGATATGCGTCTCGCGCGCCGGAAACTTGTCGCCATAGGACGCGACGCGATGGTCGGTCATCAGGTGGATGGTGTGACCGCGGCGCCGGAGTTCCTGCGCCAGCGCCATGGCCGGGAAGAGATGCCCCCCCGTGCCGCCTGCCATGAGCACGAACGTGCTCAATTCAAGACTCCATGCACGAATACGCTCATTCAGCCGGTGCCAGCGCCGCGGTGCGATAGGCGGGGAGGCCTGAGACGATGCGCTCTTCCGGCCGCTTGCGCGTCAGGGCCAGCATCAGCCCCATGCCGAAGGCGATGGCGATCATCGACGTGCCGCCATAGGAGACGAAGGGCAGCGTCATACCCTTGGGTGGAATGAGGTTGAGGTTTACGGCCAGGTTGACCGAACATTGCAGTCCGAACTGGATGGCGAGGGTGGAGGCCGCGAGGCGGGCAAAGAGGCTCGATTGCTGCTGCGCCGCCATCAGCCCGCGGATCACGATGAACCCGATCAGGGCCACGAGGCAAAGGCAGAAGAGAATACCGAACTCGCCGGCGGCGGCCGAGAATACATAGTCGGCGTGAGCGTCCGGAATGACCTTCTTGGCGAGGGACTCGCCCGGGCCGCGTCCGAACCAGCCGCCCTCGAGCAGCGAGGAAAGCGCCTTGTCGACCTGGTAGGTGTTGCCGCCTTCGGGGTTCATGAAGCTGTCGATGCGCTTGGCGAAGTGCGGGAAGAAGGCATAGGCGCCAAAGAGCAGCCCGACCGCGGCGATTCCGAGGCCGAAGATGATGAGCCAGGAGATGCCGGACAAAAAGAGGAGCGCTGCCCAGGTCGCCAGCACCAGCGCTGTCTGCCCGATATCGGGCTGCAGCAGCAGGCCCCCCACGATGGCCATCATCATGCCGGTGGCAATGATGCGGGCCGGCATCCCCTTCTGCTTCATGCTCTCGGCAAAAAGCCAGGCACCGATCACCGCATAGGCAGGCTTGACGAATTCGGACGGCTGGATGGTCTGGCCGAGGGCCGAGACCCAGCGCTTGGCGCCCTTCACCTCGACGCCGAAGCGAAGCGTCAGCCAGAGCAGGACCAGGCTGACGGCGAACACGGCAATCGCAGAAATCCGCGCCATGCGGTGCGGCAGCATCGAGGTGGCGACCAGCACGACGACGGCGATGCCCGAGAACATGGCGTGGCGGATGACGAAGTGCCAGGCGTCGAGGCCGAGGCGTTCGGCGACGGGCGGGCTGGCCGCAAAACTGAGCACGATGCCGACGATCAGCAGAAGGACGAGGCCCGCAAGCAACTGCTTGTCGACCGTCCACCACCACTCGGCGATGGGAGTCTTCCGATCCCGTGAAAACATGCTGTGGTCCGCCCTGCCCGGCGGCTCCCGAATACTCTACTCGAGGGTGCACTCTAGCGCCGCGCTGGTTACCAAAATCCGACCGGAATTGCGTTTTGCGAGTCGGCGAACTCGAACGCAGCTTGGCGACCGCCCAATTCAAGCGTAGGCTAGCGCAGAGGAAACAATTGCGATGAATGAGCTAAGTCGAATCGAACCGGACCGCCCCCTAGCCGAATTGGTTGCGCGTGCCTCGCGCGGCGAGGAAGTCGTACTCAGTCAGAACGGCAAGGCCGTGGCGCGGATCGTCATCAGTGAACAGCCTGCCGACCGCTCCGAAGCCATCAAGGCAATGCAGAACATTATCGACATGAGCAAGGGCGTCACCCTCGGCGGCCTTCGCTTCAAGGATTTGACCCACGCGGGTCACAAATATTGATCGTTATTGACGCTTCGATAGCGCTGGCCTGGACCTATGACGATGAGCGGACGGACGTCGTCGCAGCGATTTTCCAACGCGTGGCAAGATTTGGAGCGATAGCGCCAGCCATCTGGCCGATGGAGATCGCGAACTCATTCAACGTCGCGGTTCGCAAGGAACGAATAACTCGGCCGTATCGAGACGAATTGGTGGCCAACTTCATTCGGCTTGCCATCGAAGTCGAGCATCAACCCAGCACGACCTACTGGTACGAGATACTTAATCTCGCAGATCGCCACAATCTCACAATCTACGACGCAAGCTATCTTGAATTGGCGATGCGCCGGCAGCTGCCCTTGGCTACACTCGACAAGGAGTTGATTGCCGCCGCTCTCGCCGAAGGCGTAGCCGTCTTGCCCTAGCGCAGCTTCAGCGAGCTCAACCCCACCAGCGCCAGCACGAAGCTGATGATCCAGAAGCGGATCACCACCTGGCTTTCGGTCCAGCCCAGATGCTCGAAGTGGTGGTGGATCGGGGCCATCTTGAACACGCGCTTGCCGGTGAGCTTGAACGACGCCACCTGGACGATGACGGACACTGCTTCGAGCACGAAAAGGCCGCCGATGATGCCGAGTACGATCTCGTGCTTGGTGGCGACGGCGATGGTGCCGAGTGCGCCGCCAAGGGCGAGCGACCCGGTGTCGCCCATGAAGATCTGTGCCGGCGGAGCATTGAACCACAGGAAGCCGAGGCCCGCGCCGATCAGCGCGCCGCAGACCACCGACAGTTCGCCGGTGCCGGGGACGTAGTTGATCAAGAGATAGTCCGAGTAGGTGGCTGAACCCACGAGATAGGCGATGAGGCCGAAGCAGGCCGCCGCCACCATCACCGGCACGATGGCGAGGCCATCGAGCCCGTCGGTCAGGTTCACGGAGTTGCCTGCCGCGACGATGACGAAGCCGCCGAAGAGAATGAAGAACCAGCCGAGATTGATGGCGAGGCCCTTGATGAAGGGAAAGAACAGCGCCGTCGAGGTGCCGGGCTCGCCGAGAATGGAGATGAAGTAGCAGGCGATGGCCGCAATCAGCGCCTCCAGTATCAGACGCTGCCGGCCGGAAAAGCCGTTGTGCGACATACGCTTGACCTTGAGGTAGTCGTCATAGAAGCCGATCGCACCAAACGAGATCGTGACGAACAGCACGCACCAGACATAGCCGTTGGTGAGGTTCGACCACAGCAGCGTCGAGATCACCGCACCGGATAGGATCATCAGGCCGCCCATGGTCGGCGTGCCCTTCTTGGCGAGATGCGACTGCGGGCCGTCCTCGCGGATCGGCTGCCCCCTGCCCTGGCGGACACGGAGTCCAGCGATCATGCCCGGACCGAAGAGGAAGACGAAGAACAGCGCCGTGATGACGGCACCTGCAGTTCGGAAGGTGATGTAGCGGAAGACGTTGAACGCGGCGAGGCTCTCGCCCAACTGCCCCAGAAAATACAGCATGTCCTACGCTTTCCCGACCGCGCTGCAGCTCATGCGAAACGCTCGCGGATGCGGGTCACGAGGCTCGAAAGGCGCACGCCATTGGACCCTTTGACCATAACAGCATCGCCATGCGCAAGGCTGGAAAGAACGCTCTCCGCGATCTCATCGACCTGGGTGGCATGGCCGGTGACATGGCCCTCGCCCAATGCATCGCGCAGCCCCGCGATTGCCGTGCCCACGAGATATACCCTGTCCGCACCGACCCTTATGACAGCATCCTTGAGCGACGCGTGAAGTTCCGGGCTGAGATGACCGAGTTCAAGCATATCGCCGAGCACCAGCACCTTGCTGCCTCCGGCCGGTTTGACACTGGCATAGACATCGAGCGCGGCGGTCATTGAGGCGAGGTTGGCGTTGTAGCTCTCGTCGACGAGCAGCAGCGGTTTTTCGGCCGGTCCGAGCTTGACGGCCATCCCCCTGCCTTCCGGAGCACCGAAATTGGCCAGCGCCTCGACGGCAATCCTGACGCCTTCGCCCGAAAGGTGAGCCACGGCCAGTGCCGCGACGGCATTGGCCGCCATGTGCCGGCCCTGGACCAGAAGGTTCAGCGTATGCCGCTGCCCCTCGTGCTCGACTTCGACTTGGGTGCGAGCGCCGGCGGCTTCGTACCGCGTGATGCGCCAGTCGCAGGCCTCGTCGAAGCCATAGGTGACGACCCGCCCCACCCCCGCCTCGCGGGCCTTGCCGAAGAGGATATGGAGATAGTCGTGGTCGCCATTGAGGACGGCGGTACCGCCCGGCTCCAACCCGAGGAAAATCTCGGCCTTGGCTGCGGCGATATCGGCGACCGACGAAAAGAACTGCAGGTGGGCAGCAGCCACCGTGGTGATGACGGCGATGTGCGGCCGGACGAGCTGCACCAGGGGGGTGATTTCGCCGGCATGGTTCATGCCGATCTCGAAAATGCCGAACTGCGCTTCGGCTGGCAGGCGAGCCAGCGTCAGCGGCACGCCCCAGTGGTTGTTGAAGCTCTTTACCGAGGCATGCGTCTCGCCGGCGGCGGAGAGCACCGTGCGGAGCGCTTCCTTCGTGGTGGTCTTGCCGGCGCTGCCGGTCACCGCGATGATCTGCGCCCGGCTGCGGGCGCGCGCAGCGGCGGCAAGCTTGGTCAGCGCTTCCAGCGGATCGAGGACGACGATCAGCCGGTCGCCGCCATTGCGGGCATGGAAGGCTTCCGAGACCAGCGCGGCGGCCGCACCGGCTTCCAGCGCCTTGCCGACGAAGTCGTGCCCGTCATGCGTGTCGCCCTTAATGGCGACGAACAGCGCCTCGGGCTGGATCTCCCGCGAGTCGATGGAAACGGAGGAGATGGGACCGTCCAGGAGCCCCTCGGGCCGGCCGCCGGTAGCTGCAACAACCTCGGCGACGGTCCAGAGCGGTCTCATGCGGTATTACAGTCCCTTGAGTGTCTCCAGCACCACTTCGTGGTCGGAGAAGTGGTGCTTCTTGTCACCGATGATCTGATAGTCCTCATGGCCCTTGCCTGCAATGAGCAGCGCGTCTCCGGGTTTGAGGTTGCGGATCGCCGTTTCGATGGCCTTGCGGCGGTCGCCGATCTCGTCGGCCTTGGGCGCCTCGGCCATGATCTGCGTGCGGATCAGCTGGGGGTCTTCGGTGCGCGGGTTGTCGTCGGTGACGATGATCCGGTCCGCGAGACGCTGCGCCACCTCGCCCATCAACGGGCGCTTGCCGCGATCGCGGTCGCCGCCGGCGCCGAAGACCAGATGCAGCTTGTTGCGGGCAAAGGGCCTGAGCGAGGTGAGCGCGGATTCGAGCGCGGCCGGCTTGTGCGAATAATCGACAAAGATCGCCGCGCCGTTGTGCTCGGCGACGAGCTCCATGCGGCCCTTGGCGCCCTTGAGCGTATTGAGTGCTTCGATCGCCTTCGCCGGCGGCGCCCCGGTACTTACCGCAAGGGCCAGCGCGACAACGGCGTTGCTGACCTGGAAATCTCCGGTCAGCGGCAACTTGAAGCTTGCCGGCTCGCCCACCATCCGGCCGACCACCCGCTGCCCAAATCCTTCGTTGATGATGTTGGATATCTCGAAGAAGGCGCCTTCGCGGCCAACCGTCAGCAGCGTGGCGCCGCGATCGAGCGCGGCAAAGAGGAACGGCAGGTGCTCTTGGTCGTCGCAATTGACTACGGCAGAGCCGCCATCGGCGATAAGATCGCGGAAGAGCCTGAGCTTGGCCTCGCGGTAGGTCGACATGTCGATGTGGTAGTCGAGGTGGTCGCGGCTGAGATTGGTGAAGGCGACCGCCTTGAAGCGCAGCCCGTCGATGCGGCGCTGGTCGAGCCCCTGGCTGGACGCCTCCATGGCCACATGGTCGATGCCGCGCGACTTGAGCATCGCGAGATCGCGGTGCAGCGTCAGCGAATCCGGCGTCGTCAGCTCGCCGGGCACGATCCCCTCAGCCGTCTCGATACCGACCGTGCCCATGCTGGCGGCCTTGATGCCGCAATAGGCCCAGATCTGGCGGACATAGGAGACGGTCGACGACTTGCCGTTGGTGCCGGTGACCGCCACCGGTACGGCTGGCTGCTGGGGGAAGACGCGTGAGGCGGCCCTGGCATAGGCCCGGCGCACATCCTTGACGAGGACGACGGGAATGCCTGGATCCTCGGCCGGGCGCCGATCGGTGATGATCGCCACGGCCCCGCGCTGCCGCGCCTGCTGGGCAAAGCTGTCACCGTGGATCTTGGTGCCGGGGATGGCGAAGAACACATCCCCTGCCCCGATCTGGCGGCTGTCGGAGTTCACCCCTTCCACTGTGAGGGACGGCGCCTTGCGCGCGCCTGCGCCTTTGAGCAGCTCTGCCAATGCGAATGGCACGTCCGGGCTTCCTTCTGGAATCACGCTAGCGGAGTTCAACAGGGACAAGGTTTGCATCTATCATTTCGTTGAAATCGGGACTGATGCCAAGCATGGGCGCGATCTGGGCGATCACGCGGCCGGTGACTTCACCGGCATTCCACCCTGCAGTGTGCCCGGATTGCGCGTTCTCGCTCTTGGGCTCGTCCACGAGGATGATGATCGCGTAGCGCGGGTTATCGAGCGGGAAAGCCGAAGCAAAGACGTTGAGCGATTTTTGCGAGGAATACCGCCCGTCGACCACCTTTTCGGCCGTTCCCGTCTTGCCGCCGGCGCGGTATCCCGCGGCCGCCTTGTTCATCCGGGTGCCCGAGCCTTCGAGCGCATTGAGGCGCATCAGGTAGCGCATGTAGCGGCTGGTGTTGGGCGAGACAACCGGCTGATAGAGGGCCTTCGCCTCGGCCTCGCTGCGCTTGTAGAGCGTCAGCGGCACCATGTTGCCATCGTTCACGAACGCCGCATAGGCGCGCAGCATGTGCATGGGCGAGATAGAGAGACCGTGGCCGAAGCTCGACGTGGCCGCGACGATCTCGGAGAATTTCTCCGGCACCGTCGGGTTGCGCTTTTCGGGCAGCTCGATCGAGATGGGCTTGTCGAACCCGAGCTTGGTGAGGAAGGCGCGGAAATCGTCCTTGCCCAGCGTCTGCATGATGCGGATGGTGCCGACGTTGGACGAGTACTTGTAGACCTCGGGCAGCGTCAGCACCCGGTGCTTGCCGTGGAAATCGTCGATGGTGAAACGGCCGAAGCGGATGCCGTAGCGCGCGTCGAACGTGTCGGTGATCCGCACCTTGCCGCTGTCGAGGGCGCCGGCCAACGTGATGGTCTTGAAGGTCGAGCCGAGCTCGAAAATGCCGGCGGTCAGGCGGTTGAAGCGCTGGTTCTTCCTGCCCTGGTAATCCTCGAAGGCGGTCACCGGATTGTTGGGATCGTAGTCGGGCAACGAGACCATGCCGATCACCTCGCCCGTGCGCACGTCCATGATGGCACCGGCCGAGGCGACCGCCTGGTAGCGGACCAGGGCGTCGGCGAGCTGCTCGTAGAGCACGTGCTGGACGCGGAGGTCGATCGAGAGGTTGACCGGCGCCAGCTCGTTGCCGCGGGCGAGGCCGAGCGACTGCAGCAGCGCTACCTCCTCGTCGTCCATGTGCTTTTCGATGCCGGCAATGCCCTGGTTGTCGATATTGGTCGCGCCCAGGATGTGCGAGGCTTCCTTGCCGCCCGGGTAGAACCGCTTGCTCTCCTGCAGGAAATCGAAACCCGGCAGGCCGAGGGCGAAGATGGCATCCTCGATGGCGGGGGTGAGCTCGCGCTTGACCCACACGAACCCCTTGTCGCCGGTGAGGCGCTTGCGCAGCCAGTCTGCGTCGAGATCGGGCAGCACCGTGCGCAGCTTCTGCACCGCCTCCTCGACGTCGATGATCCGGCGCGGCTCGGCATAGAGCGAGGGAACGCGGATATCGACCGCCATCTCGAGCCCGTTGCGATCGAGCAGCGCCGGGCGCGAGGCGGTGATGAGATCGCGCTCCTGGCCCTCGATGGTGGTCTCCGTGACCACCGAGCCGAGCTGGACCAGCCGCGCGCCGACGACGCCGAAGACGAGGACCAGCGCAAAGATCACCCAGCGGATGCGGGCCTTGGTGAGATTGCCGCGGGACTTGCGGGCGCCATCGAGCGCAATCGGGGCCGCGCCCTCAGAGAGGAGTGCCATTTTCGGTCGCTTCGATCAGTTGTTCGATGGGGTCGACGCCGGCCTCCAGCGACTCGAACAGCGCGTCGAGCGCGGTCGTATCGGGCTGGACCACCGGCCGCATCGGCAGGCTGCCCATGGCCGCGAACTGCGTCGGCTTGGTCGGCTGGAGCTGCAGCACTTCGTTGTGGCGCGCGATGATCGGCGCCACATGCGTCGGCTGGTTGAGATAGGCCCATTCCGCCTCGAGCAGCGAGAGCGAAGCCTGCTGGCGCTCGATGCGGCGCTCCAGCGCCGCCTTCTGGCTCGCCGTATCCTCGACCTGGAATTTGAGCGCGTAGGTGCCGACGAGGCCGGCAAGGCTGGTGCAGACCAGGATGATGTTGAGGGTCCGGATCATGCCGCCCCTCGCAAACCCGGAACCGCAAGGCCGGCATAGGAGGTCGGCCGCGCCGGTGCGGCCGTCCGGCGCGCGGCGCGGAGGATCGCGGAACGGGCGCGTGGGTTGCGATCGGTCTCGGCCGTCGACGGCTTTGCTGCCTTGGCGACGATCCAGCGCGGCGCTTCGGCCGTGACCTGCGGCAGGTGCCGCGACTGCGCCGGGCCGCCCTTCTCGGGTTCGAAGAAGCGCTTGGCGATGCGGTCCTCGAGGCTATGGAACGTCACCACCGCGAGGCGCCCGCCTTCGGTGAGGAGCCGCTCGCTGGCAAAGAGGCCCTCGACCAGCTGGTCGAACTCGGCGTTCACCGCAATGCGGAGCGCCTGGAAACTGCGGGTCGCCGGATGGCTTTCGCCGGGCTTGCGGCCGATGGCCTTCTCGATAAGTCTTGCCAGTTGCGTCGTCGTGGTGATCGGCTCGGCAGCCCGGGCCGCCACGACAGTGTGAGCGATGCGGCGCGACTTCCGTTCCTCGCCATAGGCAAAGAGCAGGTTGGCGAGCTCGGTCTCGTCCAGCGTGTTGACGAGATCGGCCGCCGTTTCGCCCTCCCCCGACATCCGCATGTCGAGCGGTCCTTCGCGCATGAAGGAAAAACCGCGCTCGGGCTGGTCGAGCTGCATGGAAGAGACGCCGATATCGAGCACCACGCCATCGACCGGCCGCGCGACCAGCTGGTCGAGCGCCGAAAACTCGCCGGCAACGAACTGAAATCTTTCGGGAAACGCGGCAGTGAGCCGCTCCACGTGCGGCGCGACGCTCGGATCGCGGTCGATGGCGACC
>DATCRS010000144.1:0-4272 GCA_036568845.1 Devosia sp.
GTCGCGGGTGTGCGGCTGCCGGCCGCGGAAGCGGTCCGTGCCGGGATAGTCGGGAATGTAGGGGCTCTCCCAGGTTCCGGTGGCGTTGACGATGCCGCGGGCGGAAAAGTTGCCGCGGTCGGTCTCGATGCGGAAGCGCCCCTCGCGCTCGCAGACGACCTTCACCGTCACCGGCCGGAACACCGGCAGCTCGAAGCGCTTCTCGTACGCGGCGAAGTAGCGCGGCACCGCCACCGCCGCCTCGACCTGCTCCTCGGTGGTGTCGACGAGCTCGGAGAACCGCATGCCGGGCAGATCGTGCACCCGGTTGACGGTCGAGAGCGTCAGCGACGGCCAGCGGAACTGCCACGCCCCACCCGGCTGCGGCGACTGGTCCAGCACGATGAAGCCGCGACCGGGCGCGAGCCCGCGCTGCTTCAGATGGTAGGCCGTCGACAGCCCCGCCTGTCCCGCCCCGATCACGACGATCTCCGTCTTCACCGTGACGTTGGGAGCGGCGGCGGGGGCCGGGATGTCGAGCGCGTCGTTCATGGCGGGGATGTAGGGAGGCGGGCGTTCATGTGGCAAGGAGTGACAGGCCTGTGCCTGGGGGCCGCTACCCCCCTCCCAACCTCCCCCACAAGGGGGGAGGTGCTTATCGAGTATGTGTCACCATCTCTCCCCACCCACCAGCGGACACCCTCCCCCTCTGTGGGGAGGGTTGGGGAGGGGCGGAAAGCCCGAAGATGCCAAAGACCTCCCCTTGACTCCCTCCTCGAAATCCCCGATTTCACGCGCCCCGCTCGTTGGCCGCCCATGTGCCCAGTCACAGCTCCCGTACATGGCGAGACAGAAATGACGCAGCTTCATTGCGGCATGGATTTCGGCACTTCCAATTCCACCTTCGCGGTTGCCGGCGGCAACGCGCCGCCGCGGCTGCTGCCGCTCGAAGGCGAGAGTGTGACGCTGCCGTCGGTCCTCTTCTTCTCGTTCGAAACCGATGCCGTCGAGTTCGGCCGCGCCGCGGTTTCGGAATATGTCACCGGCGCCGACGGCCGGCTGATGCGCTCGCTCAAAAGCGTGCTCGGCACCAGCCTGTTCGCCGACACCACGCGCATCAAGCGCCGCGCCGTCACCTTCGCCGAGATCCTCGGCACGTTCATCGGCGAGATGCGCCGCCGCGCCGGCAACCAGCTGGGCCACGAGATCGACACCGTCGTGCTCGGCCGCCCCGTTCGTTTCGTTGACGATGACGACGCGGCCGATGCCGAGGCGCAGCGCCAGCTCGAATCCGCGGCCCGCGGCCAGGGTTTCCGCCATATCGAGTTTCAGTTCGAACCCATTGCCGCGGCGCTCGACTACGAGCAGCAAGTCACCCGCGAGGAGCTGGGGCTGGTGATCGATATCGGCGGCGGCACCTCGGATTTCTCGGTGATCCGCGTCTCGCCCGAGCGGGCTCGCGCCGTCGACCGCCGGGCGGATATCCTCTCGACGGCCGGCGTCCATATCGGGGGCACCGACTTCGACCGGCTGCTGTCGCTCAAGAAGGTGATGCCGCTTTTGGGCTATCGCACCGAGACCGCCGACGGGAAGCGGCCGCTGCCTTCGGCGCCCTACTACGACCTCGCCACCTGGCACCGCATCAACCGGCTCTACAACCAGAAGACCATGCTCGAGCTCCGCTCCACCATGCGGGAGGCCGAGCATCCCGAGCTCGTCGAGAAGATGATTTCGGTCGTTGCCGAGCGGCTGGGCCACCGCCTCGCCGGCCGGGTGGAGGAGGCGAAGATCGACCTCACCGATGCGACGGAAACCGCATTCGAGTTTGTAACCCACGAGACGGTTATCAACACCCATATCGCGCGGGCCGATCTCAGCGCGGCGCTGGCGGACTCGGTGGACCGCATCGAGCGCACCATCCGCAACGCCCTCGCCGATGCCGAGGTCGGCGCCGATCGCATCGACACGCTGATTCTTACCGGCGGCTCCACCCAGGTGCCGGCAGTCGCGAGCCGTATCCGCGAGTTGCTGCCGGCGGCTCGCGCCGTCGCCACCGATGCCTTCGGCAGCGTTGGGCTGGGCCTCGCCCTCGACGCGGTGCGGAAGTTCGACCGCGCTTGACGCTGTCGCCACCCGAGCGCATCGTGCTCCCCGCCTGACCGCCGCGACTCCACGGCCTGACGTGTGACCCCCTGGGTCCGTCCACCGCGCCGCTCCCGGGCAATTCCCCCCACCGACTCCCGCGACACCACGAGTCCGTCTCGCGGCGGTATTCCGTCACCTTCGAGGGTTTTCCCATGAAACGCTTCATTCTCACCGGCGCGCCGGGCGCCGGCAAAACCGTGCTGATCCGCGAACTCGAGCGGCTCGGCCATAGCGTGGTCGAAGAGGCCGCGACCGATGTCATCGCGCTCGAGCATGCCCGCGGCAACTTACGCCCGCACGAGCACCCGCAATTTCTTGAGAAGATTATGCAATTGCAGCTCACGCGGCTAGAAAGCGCGAGCGGCGCGCTGCAGTTTCACGACCGCTCGCTGGTCTGCACCGCCATCACGCCCTCGCTTGCCTGCCGCGTCGCCGACGCTCTCTCGACCTCCGGCCGCGCGCGGCTGCTCTCGCGGAATTCCTGGGCTTCCCTATCCCCGCTGCGCTGCATGAGGCGATACTCACGACGCGCGACCTGTTCGAGCCGCGAGTCGTCTTCGTCCGGCTGCTGGATTTCATCCAGAAGACCGAGGCGCGGCGGATCAGCCTCGAAGAGTCGCGCTGGTTCGAGGTGGTGCACGAAACGGTCTACCGGAGATATGGTTTTGAGCTTCTGGACGTCCAACCCGCTGATATCGATAGGCGAATCCGCACGATTCTGGCGGCGATCTAGCGTTCATGTGCTGTTCATCTCCGGGGCGAAAGAAGGGCGGCTCTTGTTTTCGGAGCGTCCGTACATGCGTTGGCTCGCCGCCCTCGTCCTCTCGCTGCTTCTCGCCCTCCCCACCGCGGCCGCCGAGCGCGTCATGCTGGTTCTCGATGCTTCGGGCTCGATGTGGGCCCAGCTCGGGGGAGTCGCCCGCATCACCACGGTCCGGCAGGGGCTCGACACCGCCATGAACGAGCTGCCGCCGGGCCTCTCGATTGGTCTCACCACCTTCGGGCACCGCCAGAAGGGCGCCTGCGGCGATATCGAGGTGCTGACGCGGCCAGCCGAGGATGGCGCCGCCATCACCTACGCCGCCGGCGGCATCATACCGAAGGGCAGGTCAGACATCGCGAATTCGCTCCGGCAGGCGGCAGAAGCGCTTGATTACAAGGCACAAAAGTCGACCGTGATCGTGCTGACCGACGGTCTTGATACTTGCGGCGGCGACCCCTGCGCGGTGGCTGGCGAGCTGGAGCAGTCGGGGAAGGACTTCACTGCCCACGTCCTCGGCTTCGGCCTCTCCGAGGTCGAAGCCCGCCAGCTCGCCTGCATTGCCGATCAGACCGGCGGGCAATATGTCGCCATCGACAATGGAAATCTCGGCATATCGCTGAAAACGCTGCTCTATTCGGTGGCCAATGTCGAAATGCCGCCACCGCCGCCCGAGCCGCTGGCGATCAATTTCGACCCCGAGCTGCTGCTTGCCGAAGGTGGCCCCGCCGTCGAGGACGGCGCCGAGGTGAACTGGGAGATCCGGCGCGGCGACGAGTATGTCGATGGCGGATTCGGCGTGAATTATCAGACACTTCTGCAGCCTGGCGACTATACCGTCCGCGCCCGGCTGGGCTCGGTTGTCGCCGAGACCAGCATCACCGCCGATATGTTCGAGCTTGCCGCACCGACGCTGGTGCTCAATGCCGCCAAGCTCACCATTCGTCCGGTCGAGGCGCCCGGCGGCGAGGCGAACGGCAATGCCACCGTCAGCACCACCTTCGGCAATGGCGAATCGACCTCCAACTATGGCGAGGCGACGCTTTACGTGCCGGCCGGCGAGCTCACAATCTCGGCTCGCATCGGCCAGGGCGAAGCCACTGACGTGCTTACGGTTTCAGCCGGAGAGGTGCTGACGCACGAGATCGTCGTGGCGGTCGGCCACGTGATGCTCAACGCCTTCTATGTGCCTGGCTTCCAGGTCGACGATTCCAACCTCAGCTTCAACGTGGTCGGCGCCGAGGCCGACATCCAGGGCTATCGCCGTGACTTCGGCAGTGCCTATGGCGCGGACGCCGCCTTCGACCTTTCGCCCGGCCGCTATGTCGCCATTGCCAGCCTTGGCGACGTGCGGTTCGAGCAGCCTTTCACCGTCACGGCGGGCGGGG
>DATCRS010000145.1:0-4506 GCA_036568845.1 Devosia sp.
GGCGGGGGCGAGCCGAAGCGCGAGCCTTCGCCGTCACCACCGGAGCGGAGCGCACCGGCGAGGCCCTGGGTCGGATCGATCAACTGGCCGTAGAGATCACGGAAATCGACACCGAGCTGGCGCTGGCCAAAGTACCAGCCATCCGGATCAGGGGTCTTGAAGTTGGTGAGGTTGAGGATGCCGAGGTCGACGGCTGCGACGGCCACATAAGCCTGTTCGCCGGCAGCCACGTTGCCGAGCTTCACCGTCGTGGTGAACGACGTGCGCGGCTTGGCCACCTCGGGTGCTTCGAGGCTCACGTCGAGCTTCATGTCACCCGGATCGACATCGGCATAGGCAAGGCCGAGCGCCCGCGCCGGCATCCGCTTTTCGGCGGCGTCGGACGGACGATAGAGCACGGCCGTCACATAGGCGCCCGAGCCCCAGTTCTCGGTGACCGGCAGGTCGACCGTCGTGCCCTCGGCGGGTACCTCGACGGCGCGGATGTCGATGATGCGGTCGTCGACCACCATCACCACCGCGGTGCCGGCGAACTGCGGCTCGAGCTTCAGCACGGCCGTCTCGCCGGCGCGATAGGCCGGTTTGTCGAGCGCCACCTGCAGCGTGTCGGGCGTGTCCGACCCAGCTTCGGCATAATAGTAGCCGGCGTAGAACTCGTAGCTGGTCGAGGTGGCACCGTCGCCGGTGCTCTCGATTTCGACGAGGTAGCGGCCCCAGTCCACCGGCGCCGAGATGACGGCCGGGCCCGACGCGGTGGCGTCCACGGTGCCGTTGGCAACTTCGCGCGTGGTGGTGATCGCCTCCCAACGCCAGCTGCCGCTGGCGCGGTACCACTGGTAGTTGGTCTCGACGCGCGACAGCCTCCAGTTGATGCCGGGCTTGTCGATAGTCTTGCCTTCGGGCGACACGGCGATGACGTCGAACGATGCCTCGACGCCACCACCGAGACCCTCGGCGTCGTCGAAGCGCGGCTTGAGACCAATCCGGTCCACATCGGCCTCGACCGGGCGGGTGAGGCTGCGCTCCACCGTACGGCCGTTGGTGTCGACCAGACGGAGCACGATCTTGGCTTCGAGCGGCCGGGTGCTCGCCTGCGGCTCGGGCAGCGTCACCTCGGCCACGGCATTGCCTGCCTCGTCGGTGGTGCCGACGACGCCCAACGGCTCGTACTGGCTCTCGATGGTGTCGTCCTGCCGGCCGAAAATGTAGCCGGGGAAGCCGGGCAGCGACGTGACCGGCCGCAGGATGGCGTCGGCCTCGACATCGAGGCCCGGCGCGGTGGCGCCATAGAGGTACTTGGCGGCCACATCGATAGTGGAGATCTCGCCGGGTACCATCGGCTGGTCCGCAGCCGAGACCTCGAAGGCGAGGCGTTCGGGCTCAAAATCCTCGACCAGGAACGAGGTGCTGCTCAGCGCCTCCTGCTTGGGATCGGAGAATACCCGGATCTGCCATGAGCCGCGCATGGCGTCGCCGACCAGCGCGACCTCGGCGAAATAGCCGCCGGCCCCGCCATCATTGAGCACCCGCGTTTCAGCGACGACGCCATCCGGCCGTTCCACCTGCATGGTCAGCGGCAGGTCGTTGACGGCCTTGGCCTTGGGATCGCGTACCAATGCGGTGAAGTAGACGAACTCGCCCGGCCGGTAGACGCCGCGCTCGGTCGTCGCAAAGACGTCCAGTGGGCCCGGCGACGGACGGCCCTCGACACCGCGGTCGGTGAGATCGAAGGCCGGCTTGTTGATGTCGAGGAAGGCATAGTCGCCGCCATCGGTCTCGACGACCAAAAGCTGCGGTGCCCGACCGCCCTCGCCACGGCCAAGGCCCGGCGCGAAATCGAAGCGGCCATCCGCATCAGTGGTGCCTTCGCCGAGAATTTCGTTGTTGACGGCAACGAGCTTCACCTTGGCGCCGACGACCGGCGCAGCATCGGAAAGCGAGCGCACGAAGGCATGGATGCCATCCTCACCCTGCGCCGTCGTGAGCCCGAGATCGGTGACGATGAACCACTGCGTGGCCATGTCGCGCCAGTATTCCTGATCGCTGTCCTTGACCTTGGCGGTGATCACATAGGCGCCCGGCTGGATGTCGGTCAGCACCTCGCTCACCGGCACGGCCGTCGTCACCATCGCGTTGGGCTCGGACCGGGCGAGATCGACCTCGCCCTCCCAGACCTTCTCGCCGCTGGTATTGGCCACATCCTCGGCCGAATAGCCGTCGAGCGTGCGCCCGAAAAGGCCTTGGCGCACCGCCGTCGCGATCGACCGGTCGCCGATGCGGTAGATCACCACCTCGGCCACCTCGGCATTGACCGAGGTGATCGGCAGGCCGCCGCCGAGACCGGCGGGCATCACATAGGCATTGTTGGCAAAGCCGACGAAAGGCGTGCGGTCGGGCACATAGACGTTGAGCTCGACATCGGCGCGCAGGGTCTCGCCGCTGGCCGAGGGCAGGCCCGAGCGGATCTTGATATTGTAGCGGCTGCCGAACTCGACGCCGGTGAGACAGATCTGGCTCTCCTCGGTCTCGACGGCGACGGTCGAGGCTTCCTGCACCACGACATATTGCGAAAGATCGGTGCTGCCGGCCGGCAGCGGATCTGAAAACACGGCGCAGATGCGCGGCGTCGCCGCCTCGGAATCCACCTGGTGGGAGACGACGCGGAAGCCGTGCTCGGCCACTGCCTTGTCGAGCCGCGCGACGAGTTCGGCATTGTCGACGAGGTCGGTGCTGACGCGATAGGTCGCGATGGCCTCGCGCCACATCTCGCGGCGCTCCAGCGCCCGCGCAAGCAAGCCCAGGGCCTCGGCCCGCTCCGCCAGCACTGTGGTCTGGAGGAACGCGTTCATCGCCGCATAGGTGCCCGTGACCGCAAAATCATAGGCCTCGGAACTGTTGGTCGTGCCGTCAGCACGCGCCATCACGGCGCGCGCAAGCTTCAGCCACAGCTCCGGATCGTTGCCATTGATCGCAAGCGCCTGCCGGTAGGAGACGATGGCCCCGGCCGGGTTGGACTGCTCGATGGCCGTATCTCCCGAAGCCACGAGGTCGGCATAGGGCACGTCCGGGGGCGGCACGTCGGTCGAGGGAAGGGTCGAGGCGAACCAGCGGGCGCTGTCGATCAGGTCCTGCGCCGGGAACGGGAGCTCCGCCTGCCGTGCGGCGGCCGTGACCTCCGGCGCCGGAACCGGCGTCACCTTGCCCGAGGTTGCGGCCTTGAACGGCTTCTCCTCGTTCGAGCCGGATTTGAGGAAACACCAGCCCGCCTTCTGATTGAAGGTGAAGGCGCGGCATGTGCGATCGTCCGTACAGGCCGTCTGGCACTGCTCGAGATCGACATCCTTGACCACCGAATAGTCGAAGCCGGGGAGGTCGACGCCTTTAAGCAAGGTCACCTTGCTCTCCTGGGCGTAGGCCGCCGAAAAACCGAGCACGAGAAAGAGGGCGCAAACAAGCGCCCAGACGGACTGAACCAGCCTCTGCATGATATCCTACCCTCGATGCCCCTTGCCCCCTATGGCCACACGCAATTTATGGCTTTTCTTGGCTTGGGAAAGACCAATGCTGGCAATATTTCGGCTGAACCGGCGATGAACGCGGGGTGGCCATATTTCGGCAAATGCGTGGACAAGCCCCGGAATGGCAGTCGGGTCTCCCTCCCCCTTGTGGGGAGGGAACAAGGGTGGGGGTGGTCCCAACCCCTGGCGCGTGGGCTTTACCCCCACCCAGCTTCGCTAAGGCGCTTCGCGCCAAGCTCCGCTGCCCTCCCCACAAGGGGGAGGGAGAAGCATCGCGGCCTACTCCGCCGCAATCGCCTCCGGCGTATCCATCCCCGCCAGCTGCCGCGCCCGTTCGAGGCTCGCCGGCTGCTCGGCGCGGTAACGCCGGCCGATTTCCATCATCAGCACGGTGTCGGGGAGGAAGGTGAGCTCATCGAAGATCTCTTCCCAGGCGATGTCGCCCCAGCCGAGCGGCATGTGGAGGTCGCCGATCCCCATCGCGGTGTTCTCCTGGAGGTGATAGCCCTTGTAGAAGCCTTGCGGCCGGCCGAAGGAATCGTGGACGTGGAGATGCCCGGTGACCGGCGCCATGGAGCGCAGCTGCGCCCGGAAATCGAGGCCGCGATAGGTCGATTCGATATAGGCGTGCGAGAAATCGATGAGCGCCACGACGTTGGGGTGGTTGACTGCCTTGACCGTCTCGGCGACTTCCGCCGGCGTCTGCCGGTACTGGCCCGGCTCAGTGGTGAAGATGTTCTCGAGCGCGATGCGGACGCCATAGGGCTTGGCGAACTCGGCAAGCTCGGTCAGCCCCTCGCGCTCACGCATGTCGGCAGCGTTGCGCTGATGGATGTCGTCGGCCCGCAGCGCACCGCCATGCTGGACGAGGATGCGCGCCCCGATCCGGTCCGACACCTCGACCAGCGCCTTGGCGGCAGCGAGCTGGTAGGGCAGCGTCGGCAGATCCATGAAGTTGGACGAGACCAGCCCATGCACGGTGTAGCGG
>DATCRS010000146.1:0-10689 GCA_036568845.1 Devosia sp.
GGGCGGCGCGCAGCTCTTCGGGCGTGCCGGCAGTGCCGACGCGCTGCCAGCTCTCGAGCGGAAACTTGGCGTCGATCACCAATTTGGGCCCGCCATTGGGCATGAAGATCACGCAGTCGGGGCGGCTGTTGTTGGGCAGCACATACTGGAACTCGTAAGCTCCGGGCGGCAATGCGTCGACGATGATGGCTTCCATCCGGCCCTGGCCGAAGGCGCCGCGGGTCTGCTTGTTGGCGAGGATGGACTGCAGCGAGACGACGTTTTCCGAAAGGGCCGTGATGTTGGACTGCGCCCGGTCGATGACCGCAAGCCGCTCCTGGAGCTTGGCGAGGCTCTCGTTGGTCTTGGCGTTGCTCTCCTGCATGGCAGCGCCGATGCGCTGGCCCTGGCTGTCGAGCCGCTCGTTGACGAGCCGCGCGAGGTCTGACGTCCGCGAGCCGAAGATTTCGGACATGGTCTGCATGCGGCCCGTCATCTCGGACTGGATGCGGATCATGTCGGCGAGGTGGCGTTCGTTCTCGGCCGACTTCTGGCGCAGTGCCTCGGCTTCCTCGGCGCGCTGCCGCGCCTCGGCGGCTCGCGCTTGCGACAGCCGAACCACGACGACGAGCAGGGCCACAAGCAGGGCGGCGAACAGTCCGGCGGCGGTGAGCAGCGCCAGTTCAAGCGTGACGGGGACGTCGGCGAGGGTGAAGAGGACGCGATCCATGGGCGAAGACTACACGATTCGGCGACGTCGTTCCCCCATTGTTCACGTTTGCCGCAATTATCGTTACCGATGCGTCAACCGGCTTACCGTTGACCCAGTGCGCCGAAATACCATATTCAGCGGCGACCCCGGAAAAGGACCGATTGTTCATGGCCAAGCGCCCCATTCTTGTTTTGCCCGACCCGCGCCTGCGGGCTGTCGCCGACCCGATCGAGAAGGTCGACGACGAGGTGAAGCAGCTCGCCAAGGACATGCTGGAGACGATGTACGACGCGCCGGGCATCGGCCTTGCCGCGCCACAGATCGGCGAGATGCGGCGCATCGTGGTGATGGACCTGGCCAAGGAAGGCGAGGAGCCCGACCCGATCGTGATGATCAACCCGGAAATCCTCAAGTTCTCGGACGAGACGGTGGTGACCGAGGAGGGGTGCCTCTCGATCCCGGAGCTCTACTATGAGGTCGAGCGCCCGGCCGAGGTGACGGTCCGCTACACCGACCTCGAGGGCAAGACGGTGCAGCGGGAAGCCACGGAGCGGCTGGCGGTCTGCATGCAGCATGAGATCGACCATCTCGATGGCGTGCTCTACATCGACTATCTCAGCCGGTTGAAGCGCGACCGGGTGCTGAAGAAATTCCAGAAGCTGGCGAAGCGGGCGGGATAGGAAGCGAATAGCGAGTAGTGAGTAGCGAATAGGGCCTCTTTCCCTACTCACTATTGGCTACTCGCTATTCGCTTGCGAAGCGGGAGCTGAGCATGCGGATCGTCTTCATGGGCACGCCGGAGTTTGCAGTGCCGACGCTCACCGAGATCGTCGGGCAGGGGCACGAGGTGGTCGCGGCCTATACGCGGGCGCCCAAGCCGGCCGGACGCGGGCAGGCCGAGCGGAAGTCGCCCGTGCACGAGGCGGCCGAGGGGTTCGGCATCCCGGTGTTCACGCCGAAATCGCTGAAGGGTGAGGCCGAGCAGATCGTCTTTGCCAGCCACGATGCCGATGTCGCGGTGGTGGTCGCCTATGGGCTGCTGCTGCCCAAGCCGATCCTCGAGGCGCCGCGGCATGGATGCCTCAACCTCCATGGCTCGCTGCTGCCGCGCTGGCGCGGTGCGGCGCCGATCCAGCGGGCGGTGATGGCCGGCGACAAGCGCACCGGCGTCATCGTCATGCAGATGGACGAGGGGCTCGATACCGGGCCGATGGGACTGATCGAGGAGATGCCGATCGGGCCGGACATGACGGCGGGCGAGGTGCACGACCGGATGATGCTGATCGGCGCCGACCTGATGGGCCGGGCGCTGGCGGCGCTGGAGCGCGGCAGCCTCGAATTCACGCCGCAGCCGGAAGAAGGCGTCACCTATGCCAGGAAGATCGAGAAGTCCGAAGCGCGGATCGACTGGAGCCGGCCGGCGGCCGAAGTGCACAACCATATCCGTGGGCTGTCGCCCCTTCCTGGCGCCTGGTTCGAGCTCAAACTCAACGGGCAGCCGACGCGGGTGAAGGCGCTGCGTTCGACGCTGGCCGACGGTTCGGGCGCGCCGGGGACGATTGGCGAGAATCTCACCATTGCCTGCGGTCAGGGGGCGGTGCGGCTGGTCACGGTGCAGCGCGAGGGTAAGGGCGCGATGGACGCGGCGACGTTTTTGCGCGGAGCCGGGGTGATGCCGGAGCAGGCGGCGTGACCCCCCTCCCAACCTCCGCCCTTGCCGCAGGGGCGGCAACACAGCTGCCAAGCCGGTGCAGGAAACGTACCCCCACCCCTGTCCCCTCCCCGCAAGGGGGAGGGAGACGCCTTCACCGGCGCCGCTGTTTTGGTCACCTCCCCGCTTGCGGGGGAGGGAAAGGGTGGGGGGAACTCTTCCGGAACCGAGCCGTCCCAATGGGGGTGGCCGCGGCCACGTTCGCCTGAGTGCCCAGATACAAGCTCATCGTCGAATATGACGGCAGGCCGTTCTGCGGGTGGCAGAGGCAGGCGGATCGGCTGAGCGTGCAGCAGGCGCTGGAGGAGGCGATCGAGCGCTTTGCCGGCGAGATGCCGGTCACACAGGCGGCGGGCCGGACCGATGCGGGCGTGCACGCCCTGGGGCAGGTCGTGCATTTCGACCTCGAGCGGGAGTGGGACGCGCGCAAGATTCGCGAGGCGCTGAACTTTCACCTGAAGCCGCATCCAGTCGCCGTGATCGAGGCGGAGGCCGTGGGGGAGGATTTCGAGGCCCGCTTTTCGGCCACCGCGCGGAGCTACGAGTACCGCATCCTCAACCGTCGGGCCCGGCCGGCGCTCGACGAGGGCAAGGTGTGGCACGTGCCGGTGCAACTCGACACCGATGCGATGCATGCGGCGGCGCAGCTCATCCTCGGCAAGCACGACTTTTCGACCTTCCGGGCGGCGGAGTGCCAGGCCAATTCGCCGATCCGCACGCTGGACGTCTTCACTGTCAGCCGCCAAGGCGAGATCGTCGCCATCCGCGCCAAGGCGCGGAGCTTCTTGCACTCGCAGGTGCGCTCGATGGTGGGATCGCTGAAGCTCGTCGGCGAGGGCAAGTGGAGCCCGCGCGACTTTCGCGCGGCGCTCGATGCGGCGGATCGTTCCCGTTGCGGGCCGCTGGCGCCGCCCGAGGGGCTCTATCTCACATCTGTAGACTACTGAGTGCTGCCTGGGTTTCCGGCGACGGGAACAGCATGCCCACGAGGAGCAGGGCAATGGCGACGCCCACGACCTGGGCAATCATGAACATGGCGATCTGAAGCGGCGTCAGGGTGACGATCAGCCGAGCGATATTGATCTCGACCACGATGACGAGGATCGAAAGCGCGAAAAACGCCAGCTCGCCCTGGAAGCCGACGAAGGAAAGAAGGAGTTGGCCGACGGAGATGTAGACGCTCGCCCAGTTGTCGGCGACGAGATAGGGCCGAAGCCCGTCCAGCCGCTTCATCTGCCGCAGCACCAGGGCCGCAAAGCCGACCTGGAAGGAAAAGAGGAGCACCGCGATCCCGACCGAGCGGGCGATCGAATAGTCCTCACCAGCGCCGGGAAGAACCAGCGGCAGCACCGCGCTGAGGAAGGTGACGAGGAGAAGTCCAATGAAGCTCCCCACCAGGCCGCGGTCGGAGAAGTCGAAATGCTGCGGCGCCCGGCGATCGCCCACGATCAGCGCGAGGACACCCTGGCCGGCCGTGACGACCTCTTCGTAGAAGCTCTTTTGCAAGTCGGGCACGCGTCGGTCCGCTCAATCGGGGGTTGGGATCTCGGGCACGAGGAGCATGTAGAGCCCCACCGGGACGGCGACAAGCAGCAGGATGCTCAAAACTGCATAGCCGATAGCGACGCCGAAGCTGAAGCCGCCGAACTCGCGGGCCAACCGGAACAGCATATAGCCGAGGATTCCCTGCAAGACGGCCGAGGCGGCGTCAGAGAGCAGCGATACCGGCAGGCCGACGATGACGATGAAGGTCAGCGCATAGCCGGCGGGCACCAGCAGAGGCAGGATGCCAAGCCCAGGCTTCAGGAAGCGCACCGTGCCAAAGGCAACGAGCCAGAGCACCAGCAGCGGCAGGCCGTTATAGGCGATGGTGACCAGCAGTGCCTCGGCGCCCGGCAAGGTGCCGAACAGCACCGCCTGCTGGATGAGCCGCACCAGGATCACGATGACGAAATACCAGCCGAGCATGGTGACGAGCCCGGCGCGGCTGAGATTGAACTTTTCGCGGGCGTTCGGCCGGTTGCCGACGAGGTCGAGCCAGCCGATTGCGGCATTCCCCAGCTCGGTGAGGGCGTTCACGCGAAATAGTCCCGGATGAACGCACCATAGAGGGCCGCGAGATTTTCGACATCGGTCACGGCGACGTTCTCGTCGGCCTTGTGCATGGTCGGGCCGGGGAGGCCGAATTCCACCACGGGGCAGTATTGCGCGACGAAACGGGCGTCAGAGGTGCCGCCGCCGGTCGAGAGCTCGGGGCGGGCGCCGGTCATGGTCTCGATGGTGGTGCAGAGCGTTTCCACCGCGCCCGAGAGCGGCGAGAGGAAGGAGCGTGAGGGGCGGCCGACCACCTCGAGGGCGATCGCCAGCTCCATCTCGGCGGCGATCTCGTCGCATTTGTCGCGGATCGCCGCTTCTAGCGTCTCGGGCGTCCAGCCATCATTGAAGCGGACGTTGAAGCGCGCGGTGGCGGCGCCGGGAATGACGTTGGTTACCTCGTTGCCGACATCGAGCGAGGTGAACTCGAGATTGCTGGGCGGGAACTGCGCGTTACCGTCGTCGAGCTTGCCGGAGAGCGCGAGGACGACCTGGGCCAATACCGGCAGCGGGTTGCGGGCCTTTTCCGGATAGGCGACGTGCCCCTGCGTGCCGGTGACGGTCAGCCGGCCGTTGAGGGAGCCGCGGCGGCCGACCTTGATGCTGTCGCCGAGGACTCTTGAGGCGCTCGGCTCGCCGACAATGGCAAAGTCGAAGCTGTGGCCCTGCTCTGCCGCCCAGGCAAGCAGCTTTTCGGTGCCGTTGATGGAGTCGGCTTCCTCATCATTGGTGATGGCGAGCGAGATGGTGCCGTTCTGTGGCGCGGTGGCGCAGGCGGCGACGAAGGCGGCGACACCGGACTTCATGTCGGCGGCGCCGCGCCCGTAGATGCGGCCGTCGCGGATGACGGGGTCGAAGGGGTCGGAAGTCCACTGCGCCCGGTCACCGGGGGGCACGACATCGGTATGGCCGGCAAAGAGCAGGTGCTTACCGCTCTGCCCGCGCGTGGCGAAGAGATTTTCGACGGGATAGGAGCCGTCGCCAGTAAAGGTCATGCGGGTGACGGCAAAGCCCATGGGCACAAGCGCCCGCTCGAGCACGTCGAAGACGCCTGCCGTCTCGGGTGTCACCGAGGGGCAGGCGATGAGGTCTTGCAAAAGCCGGACTGGATCGTCCTTTGTCAGAAACAGGTCGATCCCACCCTCCCGCTAACGACTTTCGCGAATCTCGACGAGCACGTCGTGGATGGAGAACAGCACCAACCACAGTTCAACGATTACTCGCCACACAACTACTAGAATAGCACCACCAATCAACCCGCCGATCACCGCTCCAACGGCGTATGCGCCGCCGTTGGTCACATATGGGTTGTTGCTTGCGTAGATACCGCCGACAACCACAAACAGCACCCCTACTGCGATGCCTATGAGCCCCAGCCAGTAGACAACCTTAACCAGGCTCGGAAAGATAAACTTCCGGAATGAAAAAAACGCCCCCATGAACTATTCTCCCTTCCTCTGAGGCACCTGCCTCGCAACGCGAGAAGATTAGAATATTTCTGTCGTGTCCATCTGAAGCTTGCACCGTCCACAGTGACGATCCCACGGATCAAGTAGTGCTAGTCCCGCAGCAGGTCGTTGATGGAGGTTTTGGACCGGGTCTGTTCGTCGACGCGCTTGACGATGACCGCGCAGTAGAGGCTCGGGCCGGGCTGGCCGTTGGGCAGAGGTTTGCCGGGGAGGCTGCCGGAGACGACGACGGAATAGGGTGGCACGCGGCCGATGAAGACCTCACCGGTCGAACGGTCGACGATCTTGGTCGACTGGCCGATGAAGACGCCCATGGAGATGACCGAGCCCTCGCCGACCACGACGCCCTCGACGATCTCGGAGCGGGCGCCGATGAAGCAGTTGTCCTCGATGATCACCGGGCCGGCCTGCAGCGGCTCGAGCACGCCGCCAATGCCGACGCCGCCCGACAGATGCACGTGCTTGCCGATCTGCGCGCAGGAGCCGACGGTCACCCAGGTATCGACCATGGTGCCTTCATCGACATAGGCGCCGAGATTTACGAAGCTCGGCATCAGGATCACCGACTTGCCGATATGGGCGGACTTGCGAACCACCGAGCCCGGGACAGCCCGGAAACCAGCGTCGCGAAAGCGGTTTTCGCCCCAACCCTCGAACTTGGAGGGGACCTTATCCCACCAGTTGGTGCCGCCCGGCCCCGGAATGATCTGGTTGTCGTTGAGGCGGAAGGAGAGCAGCACGGCCTTCTTCAACCACTGGTTGACCTGCCAGCTGCCATCGGCCGCCTTTTCGGCGACGCGAGCCTTGCCGCTGTCGAGTAGTTCAAGCGCTGCTTCGACAGCGTCGCGAACCTCGCCGCGGGTTCCGAAGTTGAGTTCGGCGCGCGCCTCGAAGGCCGTCTCAATGGTCTTTTGCAGGTCTTCGTGGGCCACGCTCTCTCGCTCCTTGTAGTGCCGGCGGACATTACCCGGCAGCCGGGACCTGTCAACGATCCTTAACCGGGGCTATGCGAGGGTCGTAACCGAGTTGAAGGAAGGCAGAATGGCCAGAAGCAAGCAGACGCCGCTCAGAACATCCGAGCAGGATCTCGAAGCGGCGCGCCGTATCCCGTCGACGCCGCAGACGGCGTCGGCATCGCACCGGCTGGCCTTTTCCGACGACGAGTTCCTCACCGCCGAGGAAACGCGGGGCGTGCGCTTCCAGCTCGAATATATGAAGCCGGACCTCAGGCTGCGCGAGGCGGGCATCAACTCGACGGTGGTGCTGTTCGGCGGCGCGCGCATCCCGGAACCGGGCAAGGCCGCCTGGGCCGCCCGCAACGAGATCCAGAAGCAGAACCTCGAGGCCGCGTCGCGCTACTATGACGAGGCACGGCGGTTTGCGCAGTTCGCGTCGTCGACGTCGAAGGCCCTGAACTTCAAGGACTATGTGGTGGTGACCGGCGGCGGGCCGGGGGTCATGGAGGCGGGCAACCGCGGCGCGGCCGATGTCGGCGCGCCCAGCGTGGGGCTCAACATCGTGCTGCCGCACGAGCAGGCACCCAACATCTACATCACGCCGGAGCTGAGCTTCAATTTCCACTATTTTGCGACGAGGAAGATTCACTTCCTGCTGCGGGCCAAAGCCGTCGCCATCTTCCCGGGCGGCTTCGGCACGCTGGACGAGTTCTTCGAGACGCTGACGCTGATCCAGACCGGCCGCATGGAGCGCATCCCCCTGCTGCTCTTCGGCATCGACTTCTGGCAGCAGGTGATCAACTTCGACGCGCTGGCCGAAGCCGGCACGATCGCGCCGGACGACGTCAACCTTTTCACGGTCGTGGATTCGGCCGAGGAGGGATGGAGCGTGGTGCGGGAGTACTACAACCTGCCCGAGGTGGGACTGGGGTAAGGTTGCGCTCTAGAACCGGGCGAACCGCTGCTCGACCGTCTGAGCGAACTTTTCGCGCGCCTCCGGCGAGATGTCGTGGACGGAGTGCTGCGCGAGATACAGGTGCTTCACGCCGGGGCCGGCGCAGGTGGCCTTCACCCCGCGCAGCAGCACCTTCCTCACGGGATCCTGCATCAACAGCCGGTTGTAGAACCAGGGCGCGCCGCAGGTGGTGACCACGCCCATCCGGGTGAGGTTCAGCAGAGCCGGCTTGATGAGACCTCCGCCCGGCGGCTGTTCAAAGGCGACGCCCGGACGCCAGACGCGATCGAAATAGCCCTTGAGGATCGCCGGCATGCCCAACCACCAGGTGGGAAAGCAGAATACGCAGGCATCGGCCCATTTCAGCGCGTCGATATAGACCTTCAGGTCTTGCGGCGGCGGCCGTTGCGGCTCCTCGTGGCCGTGCCACTCGTCCTCGCCCATCACCGCGTCGAACTTCATCGCGTAAAGGTCAAAGTCGATGACCTCGTCGCCTCTGGCTCGGAGCGTATGCAGAATCCGCTGATGCAGCGACGCCTGATAGCTGTCGGCCGCGGGATGCGCGTAGACGACGTTAACCTTCATGGCGGGCAGCCCCCTGCGCCATGCGACTATGGCAGCTTGCGCAGGAACCCCGCAAGATCAGAGGTGATGTGGTGGACGTGGGGGCCGCCGGTCTGCTCGAGCTCCCAGGCTTCGACCTGATCGTGAGCGAAATCGCTACCGGCGATGACCTGCACCGTGGTCATGCCGCGCTCGTGCGGGACCTGCAGGTTCTTTTCGAGGTCGTCGAACATGGCGGCCCGGCGCGCGTCGATGCCATGAGCGGCAAGGAAGGACTCGTAGGCCTCGGGCAGCGGCTTGGGGGTGAAGTTCATCGAGCGGATGTCGAAGATGTCGGTAAAGAGGTCATCGGCATCGCCCAGGCGCGCCAACACCGAGCGGGCGTGGCCGATGTCGCCATTGGTGAGGATGAACTTGCGGCCGGGCAGCGCCCGGATGGCCTCGACCAGCTCGGTATGGGCCGGCACCGGCGAATAGTCGATGGCGTGCACGGTCCTGAGGAAATGGTCGGGGTCAACCTGGTGCTTCTGCATGAGGCCGTTGAGCGTCGTCCCGTAGTCCCGGTAGTAGCTCTTTTGCAGCGCGCGCGCTTCTTCGAAGGCGAGATTGGTGATCGACACCATGTAGTGGGAGATCAGCGTGTCGATCTGCGCAAACAGATTGCACTCGCGCGGATAGAGGGTGTTGTCGAGGTCGAAGACCCAGTCGGTGACGTGCGAAAGCGAGCGCACGGCTGAAGGGGATAGATCGTTCATTGTGTCAATATAGCGCACATTCGTGTCGATTTCATTGTCGCAGGTTGCAAACGCCAATCTGAACGGCCGGGTCAGCGCGGGTTCAAGCGACGCATCGTAGTCTCCAGGCTAACGGATGAAGCCTGGCTTCGCCGAAGCCAGGCACTCCGCCAACAAGGAGATGCCAAATGCAAACCACCCTCAAGGTAGTCGCTGCCGGCCTGCTCACGCTCGCCCTGGCTCCCACCGCCGTTCTTGCCCAGGCCGGACTACCCGCCATCACGCACGCGAACAACCCGAACTACCCGTCGTCGTCCGAGGAACCGCCCTGCGAATATGCGATGGGCCACCTCAGGCGGGTAAGCGTCAAGCAAATCAAGGGGATCGACGACAGCTGGCGGGTCTGGATCCGCCCGGTCTGTGAAGACAGCCCGCATGCCCCCGTGCGCAACATGGGGAACGCCACCCAGTTGATCGGCGCCATTGGCCGGAACGAGACCCTCGACGAGGCGTTGGGCGAGAAGCGCTACCTGGCCGACGACGTGGTCGGGGTGCAGCTCACCAAGGGCAACCGGGTGACCCTCTGGGTGCATCCCTCGCTCTACCGATGACCTCCGGGGCGGACAGCGTCACCGCCCCACCCCCGAGCCGGCTCAGAACGATGCCGCCTCGTACACGCCGAGCACGCGGAAATGGTCGGTGAAGAACTGCAGCTCCTCGAAGGCGAGCTGCACGTTGCGATCCTCCGGACGGCCTTCGATGTCGGCATAGAACTGCGTCGCGGTGAACGAGCCATCGAGCATATAGCTCTCGAGCTTGGTCATGTTGACGCCGTTGGTGGCGAAGCCGCCCATGGCCTTGTAGAGGGCCGCCGGCACGTTGCGGACGCGGAAGACGAAGGTGGTCTTCACCTTCTTGGCGGCCTTGCGCGGCTGCCCCGGCGTCTTGGAGATGACGAGGAAGCGCGTGGTATTATGCGCCTCGTCCTCGATGTTGGAGGCCAGCACGTCGAGGCCGTAGACCTCGGCGGAAAATCGGGAAGCGATGGCGCCGACAGACTTGTCGCCCTTTTCGGCAATCTCCCGGGCCGAACCCGCGGTATCGACCGCATTGATGGTCTTCAGCCGGTGCTTGCGGATGAACTTCCGGCACTGGCCGAGCGCTACGGAGAGCGATTGCACGGCCTTAATGTCGGAGAGCTCGGCGCCCTTGACGCCGAGCAGGTTCATCTCGATGCGCAGAAAGTGCTCGCCGATGATGTAGAGGCCGCTTTCGGGCAGCAGGTGGTAGATGTCGGTGATGCGCCCGTAGAGCGAATTCTCCACCGGTACGACGCCGAAATCGGCGGTGCCCTTCTGCACGGCGGTGATGGTGTCCTCGAAGGTCACGCAGGGGACCGCTTCGCCCTTGGGGAAAAGTGCGTGTGCCGCCGCGTGGCTGAAGGCACCCTTTTCACCCTGAAACGCGATCTTTTTGACCATCATTGAACCCCGTGGAGGCAAAGCGGCGCCACTC
>DATCRS010000147.1:0-8240 GCA_036568845.1 Devosia sp.
CGAGCCGCAGTCTCCGCAGAAGTGCCGGGCCACCAGGCGGCCGCTGTCTCCCGTCTTGGTGAAGCTCTTAGGTGTGCCGGAGACGATCCGGAACGCCGTCCTGGGCACGCGGACGCTCACCCCGAAGGCGCTGCCCGAAACCCTCCGGCAGTCCTCGCAGTGGCAATAGCCCGCCGGTCCGATCTCTCCAGAAACCTCGTAGCGCACAGCGCCACACAGGCAGCCACCTGTAACTGTCATGATGCGACTCCCTGCGACGGAGTCTAGCCTATTCCTTGAGCCGTCCAAATGCCGCGCGCAGCCGCGTCAACTGATCCGAGATGCTCCCTGCACTGGCTTCCGCCGGCATCTCGGGCACGCCGCCGCGCTCGAGTCGATCGAACTGGATCACCCGGTCGAACAGGCGGTCGCCCTTGTCGATGAAGGTCTTGAGCCGATCCGGCAGGCTGGCATAGCCGGGGCCGCCACGCTCGGATGGCGTTGCGGAGAACTTGACCTTCTCCTTTTCCGCCCGCGCATTCTCGGCGGTGATCTCGCCTTCGTTGACTGCCCGCTGCAACAGCAGCCACGAGGCGAGCTGCATCAGCCGTGTCGTCAGCCGCATGCTTTCGGTGGCGTAGACAAAGGAGGCATCGCGGGCGAGGCCGCGGCTCTCCGTCCGGCCGTCGCCGTCGAGATAGGCAGCCACGTCCTCGATCAGCGTCATGCCCTCGCGGTAAAGCGCATCGAAACCTCCGGAGGCGACGATGCGCGGCCCGATGGCCACGGCCTTTTCCTGAGTCTCGTTCACTGTCCTGCCCAACGTCGGCTGTTTGACCCCAACCTACCGCCAACGGCCAAGGCCGTCACGTGTTCCGCCGCGCCGTGCTTGAAAGAGGCTTAACCGTTTGGCGGGATGCAACGATCGGCCGTCCCAAAAAGAAAAGAGCCGTCGAAACGGCTCTCGAAAGTTAACAGGGAGGCGTCAAACAGAGGGAGAAACCACTCTGAAAAATCCAGAAAACTGGATGACTGAGACCTTACCGGAGAGAGTTTAATGCAAGGTTAAGAAGACTCGCTTTCTTAACCTTGAGGATTTCTCTCCGGACCGCAGGCTCAGATCGAGTTTTGCTCCTCCTTGGTCAGGCACTTGTAGGTGGCAGCCACGTGCACCCTTGCACCCTTGCCCCGCGCCAGGAAATCGCCCGGCAGCGAGGTCTGCTCGATCCAGTCGCAATCCGAGCCCATGCCGCGGGCCAATGAGTCGAGGTTCTTGACCTGCTCGCAAAAGCCACCCGGGCGCTTCATCGCCTCTGGCGTGTGCTCATCGCACTGGGCGGCGTTGGCAGGCAGGGCGGTCAAGGGAGTGATGGGCGAGAACAGGGCGAGCGCGGAGACAAGCGTGGCGGCGAGGGTGATCTTCATCTGAGGCAAATCCTTGGAGTAGAAAGAGTTGGCGACCGAAAGCGTCGCCGTTGCTGCGCTGTGATTTGCCGGGGTCTCGCTGAACCCCTTCTGAATGCTCCATTTAGAGACGCTAAAGCTTGAAGATCGAGTCCGCCGCCGCCTTGGTCTGTTTGCGCGCCGCGATCGCCGCTTCCAGCCGAGCGATCTCCCCGCGCAGCAGTGCGATGCGGTCGGTGAGTTCGTCCACCGACATGGCGTCGATAGGCATCCCGACCTCGTGGCCCTTGGGCTTTTTGACCTCGTCGTCGTCGAACATGGCCGTTTCTCCCTTGTTTGCTTTAGGGAAATTCTATCCTCGCAGGCTTGCGAGGCAAAGCGCCCCGGTCGTAACTCCTACGTATGACCCTGCCCCAGACCATGCGAGCCATCGCAATCGACACACTCGGCGGCCCGGACGTGCTCCGGCCGGTCGACCTGCCCTTGCCGCAACCGCAGCCCGGCGAGGTGCTGATCCGCGTTGCGGCTGCGGGCCTCAACGCACCCGATATCAGCCAGCGCCGCGGCGGTTATGCCCCACCGCCCGACGCCTCGCCGCTGCCGGGCCTCGAAGTGTCCGGCGAGATCGTCGGGACCGGCGAGAAGGTGGTCGCCCTCTGTAACGGCGGCGGCTATGCCGAATATGTCGCGGTCCCGGCCGGCCAGGTCCTGCCGCTCCCATCCGGCTGGGGGTTTCTCGCGGGCGCTGCGTTGCCCGAGACCTTCTTTACCGTCCAGCAGACGCTGGTGATGCGGGCGGGGCTCGAACCGGGCATGCATGTCCTCATCCATGGTGCCGCCGGCGGTATCGGCGGGGCGGCCATCCAGATTTCGCGGCTCTACGGCGCGCTTCCCATTGCTGTCGTCTCCAGTGACGAAAAGGCCGCCTATGCCCGTTCACTGGGGGCTGTGGAAACCATAGACCATACGACCGAGGACTTCGTGGCCCGTGCCAGGGAGATCACCGGCGGCAAGGGCGTGGACCGCATCCTCGATATGGTCGGCGGCGACATGCTCCCGCGCAATATTGAAGCCTCAGCCCGTGGCGGCCACATCGTGCAGGTCGCGTCCATGGCGCAGGCAAAGTCCGAAGTGAGCGCCGGCGCCTTCGTGATGAAGTGGCTCACCCTCTCTGGCTCCACCCTGCGGCCGCAGAATTTCATGACGAAGGCCCGCATTGCCGATAGCCTCCGTGCCGAAGTCTGGCCCGCCTTGGCCGACGGGCGCATCGTGCCCCCGCGCATCCGCGCGCTGCCGCTCGAAGAGGCGCCCCGCGGCCACCGGGCTCTGGAAGCACGCGAAAACTACGGCAAGATCATCATGTTGACGGAGTGGGGCCGCTCGCTTCCCGACAATTCGATTGAATCTCTCTGACCGGCTCAATATATTCCCCGCCAATACCCCCCTCACAACAAGCCGAAGGGCGGGCGGACCGGGTGAAACCGTCCGCACTGAGAGAAAGATATTACCTATGGCCACTCCGCTGCTTATGCCCAAGGCAACCGCCGTCTGGCTGGTCGACAACACGTCGCTGAGCTTTGAACAGATCGCGGCGTTCTGCTCGCTGCACCCGCTCGAGGTGCAGGGCGTTGCCGATGGCGACGTCGCCGGCGGCATCATGGGCGTCAACCCGATCCAGAACGGCCAGCTCACGCGCGAGGAAATCGAGAAGGCGGAAGCCGATCCGAACTATCGCATGAAGATGAGCGAGCCTAAGGTCCGTGTCGCTACCGCCAAGCGCAAGGGCCCGCGCTACACCCCCATCTCGCGGCGCAACGAGCGCCCCGCTGCCATCAAGTGGCTGCTGCGCAACCACCCTGAGCTCAAGGATGCGCAGATCATGCGCCTCGTCGGCACCACCAAGTCGACCATCGACTCGGTGCGCGAAGGTACGCACTGGAACAGTGCCAACATCACCGCCGCTGACCCGGTGACGCTCGGCCTTTGCAGCCAGATCGACCTCGACCTCGAGGTGAAGCGCGCCAGTAAGGGTGCAGCGACGCCCGACGAAGCCGATCAGGGCACCAAGCTCCTCACTGCCGAGGAAGCGCTGGCCACCGCGGCGGGCCGCACCGGCATGGCACCCGCCGACGAGGAACACGCCGACGACGCTCGCAAGGACGAGCAGATCGACGCCGATTCGGTCTTTGCCAACCTCAAGTCGCTGCGCCGGAGCGACGAGGACGACGACAACTAAGGCCGCATAACACCCGCGCTCGGAGGCGCAAGCAGCAGACGTCATGGAAGGCAACCTCCTGCTTGCGATCTTCGCCTTGCTCGCGGCCACCGTAGCACTGGTGCCACTGGCAAAATGGGCCGGGCTGGGTACCGTGCTCGGCTATCTTGCGGCCGGCGTCCTTGTCGGGCCCTATGCACTGGGCCTCGTTTCCGACAGCGACCTAGTGCACCAGATCGCTGATTTCGGCATCGTCATGATGCTCTTCATCATCGGCCTGGAGATGCATCCGAGCGAGCTCTGGCGCCTGCGAAAGCAGGTGCTGGGCCTCGGCCTGACGCAGATGGCCGGCACCGCGGTCGTGCTCGCCGCCATCATTGTTGCCATCGGTTTCTCCTGGCAGGCAGCGCTCATCATCGCGCTCGCGCTCTCGATGAGCTCCACCGCTATCGCCATGCAGTCGGTGACCCAGCGTTCCATCGGCCGCACCGACACGGGCCGTGGCGCTCTCGCGATCCTCCTGGTGCAGGATGTCGCGGTGATCCCGATCCTCGCCGCCATTCCGGTACTGGTGCTGATGACCGGCTCGCCGGTCGAGGCCCTCGCCGAAGGCGCCGTGGAGGCCGCCGAGGAAGTGGTCGGCCCGCGCGGCTGGGTGCTCGCCCTCTTGATCGTCGCCGGCTTTGCCGTAGCGATCCTGGCCAGCCGTTTCGTCATCCGCCCAATGATGCACTTCGTTGCCGTGACCCACGTGCGCGAGGCCTTCACGGCGCTGGCCCTGCTGCTTGTCGTCGGTGCCTCGCTCACCATGGGCTGGCTCGGCATCTCCCCTGCTCTCGGCGCCTTTCTCGGCGGCGTCCTGCTCTCGGATAGCGAGTACCGGCACGAGCTCGAGGGCAACCTGGCACCCTTCAAGGATCTGCTGCTCGGGCTTTTCTTCATCTCCGTCGGCATGTCGATCGACTTCTCGGTGCTGATGCAAAGCCCGCTGATGGTTGTCGCCCTCGTCGCGGCGCTGATCAGCGTCAAGATGCTGGTGCTCTACGTGCTCGCCAGCTTCTTCAAGATGCATGTGGGCGACCGCGTGCTCCTCGCCATGCTGCTCAGCCAGGCAGGCGAGTTCGCCTTCGTCGTCTTGCAGTTCGCCGATACCGCCAGGGCCATCTCGCAATACGAGTCCTCGCTCCTCACCGTGGTAGTCGCCCTCTCCATGGCCACGACGCCGCTGCTCCTTCTCGCCTTCGACAAGCTTTTCGCCCCACGGCTTCATTCGGGACAACCGCCTGCCGATGCCGACAACATCAACGAGCAGCACAAGGTGATCGTCCTGGGCTATGGCCGTTTCGGCCAGATCGTCACGCGCATGCTGCGGGCGCAAGGGTTCGAGATGACCCTGATCGACGACGATCCCGCCCAGATCGAGCTGATGAAGCGGTTCGGGGTGAAGGTCTTCTACGGCGACGGTTCACGCCTTGACATTCTGCGCGCGGCCGGCGCGGACAACGCCCGCATGATCGTCATCGCCGTCGCCGGTGGCGACCGCATCCTGTCGATTGCGCAGTCGATCCGCCGGCACTTTCCGCATGTGATCATCGCCGCACGCGCCGTCGACCGTAGCCACGCCCACGACCTCATGGCGCTGGGTGTCACCGTGTTCGAGCGCGAGACCTTCCGCTCCGCTCTTAGCCTCGGTGAAAAGGCCCTCGTCGCCCTGGGCTACGCCCCCGATGCCGCCCACCGCCTCGCCAGTGCCTTCAACGAGCACGACAACCGCCTGCTCGAGGAGTCCTACGAGCTCCGGCACGACCAGGATGCCTATGTGGGCTTCGTCCGCCGCTCGGCCGAACTGCTCGACGCCGTCATGCGCGCTGACCGGGAAACGGCACAATCGGCGGAAACCGCGCCGCCCGATATTGACAAGCCGACGAAGCAGGCGTCCGAGTAACGCCCGTTACTCCCCCGCCCCTTTCGGCCCCTCCCCATGCCCGATCTTTATTTCTGGATCATCGCGGTCCTCGCGGTCTTCATCGTTGCGCTTTCGAAGTCCGGCCTCCTCGGCAGCCTCGGCCTTGTCGCAGTGCCGATGCTCTCGCTGGTCATGCCCGCACGCGACGCGGCCGGCATGATGCTGCCGCTGCTCCTCGTCATGGACGTCATCGCCGTCTGGACGTACCGCAAGGATGCAGACTGGCGCATCCTCAGGATCATGCTGCCCGGCGCCTTTGTCGGAACGCTGATCGGCTGGGTGCTATGGACCGTGGTGAGCGACGCCATGGTGCTGCTCTTCGTCGGCGTCATCACCATGCTTTTCATCCTCGATGCGCTGCTGCCACTGCGGAAAAAGCTCGAGGGGCTGCCGCCGTCAAAACCCTGGGGTGGCTTCTGGGGCGGCTTTGCCGGCTTCACCAGCTTCATCAGCCACACCGGCGGCCCGCCGTTTCAGATCTATGTGCTGCCGCAGCGGCTGACGCCGGTGAACTACGCCGGCACCACCGCCTTCTTTTTTGCCATCGTCAATACCGCCAAGTTGGTCCCCTACTTCTTCCTGGGGCAGCTCAATGTCTCGAACCTCACCCATGCCGCGATCCTCGCGCCATTGGCAGTGATCGGGGTGATGGTTGGCGTCTACCTGGTGCGCCGCATCTCGGTGAAGCGCTTCTACCAGCTCACCTACTGGCTGGTGTTCCTGCTCGCCATCAAGCTCATTATCGACGGTGTCCAGGGCGTCTTCTTCACCGGCGCCGTCGCTTGATCATAGCAACAAAAAAGGCCGCGTCGCCGCGGCCTCCCGTCTTTCTGCGCCTGACGCGCCTTAGGCTGCGTCGGCCTGCAGTCGGGCCAGTTCGTCCTTGATCTCCAGCTTCTTACGCTTGAGCGCCGCAATATGCATGTCGTCGTGGCTGATGTGCCCCATTTCGGCTTCGATCTCCCGATCGAGCTGCTTATGACGCCGCTCCAGAGCAGCGATGTGGCCTTCAGTCGTCATGACAACTCCTTTCAAGCTTTGGGACGAATCCATCGTCACAAAAATTTCACGCGTTGTCGACTGCCGTTCCGGCGGAGTTGAAAAGCAGGTGCAAATGTCTGGTCGATCGGTTAACCATTGCTCACTAGGTTCCGGGGCGGAACCTCACTGGCTGTGCTCGCTCTATGCTGCCGCTCACCAAGGAACAGGAAGTCGCTCTGGGCGCTGAACTGGCCACCAAGCGGCAGGAGCACGCCGACCTCGACGCCGCCATCCACACCCTGCAGGCCTCCGGCCACGCCGACCAGATGCTGATCCAGCGCATGAAGAAGCGCAAGCTCGCGCTCAAGGACCGCATCGTCCAGCTTGAGAATATCCTGCTGCCTGACATTATTGCGTGAGCGCACCGGCGGGAGGCGCTCGATACCCCGCCCCCTCGCCCTTCCCTGCAAAGTCCGCTATAAGACCGACCGTCGGTCTGTGGAGGCGGGAATGGCCATGCGCATCGTCAAATCTGCCGAAGTGCGGAAGAAGGAAGTCCTGACCGTGGCCATGCGGCTCTTTGCCAGCCAAGGCTACGAGGAGACCTCGATCAACCAGATCATCGAGGCTCTCGGCATCTCCAAGGGCGCTTTCTACCACCACTATTCCTCCAAGGAGGACTTGGTGGAGGCCCTGGCCCGCATGTATGCAGAGGAGGCCACGGAGCGCGCCCGCGCCGTGCTGGAGGACGAGACGCTCGACGCCTTCGGTCGCCTCTCGATGTTTTTGAGCCGCATGCGCAACAGCAAGACCGAGCAGGCGGCCGAGCTGCAGGCGGCTTTCGCGCCGATCTTCCTCGAGCGCAACCTGCAGCTTTATGAGCGCACCCAGGCCGCGGTGAACAATGTCGTCCGCCCGATCCTCGCGCGCATCATCGCCGAAGGCGTCGCCGACCGCACCTTCGATACGCCCGACGCCGAGGCAGCGGCCGAGATCATGCTGCACCTGATGGGATCGACCCGCCCGCTCATCGCACGGCTCTATGCCAGCACCAACCAACTCGACATCGAACGGCAGGTTGCCGCAATCGCGGAGCGCATGCGCTATCTCAGCACCGTCATCGACCGCATCCTCGGCATCCCCGAAGGCAGCATCGAGCTCGCCGACGAAAAGTCCATCTGCATCATCAGCGAAACCTGGCGCCGGACGAGCAGCGCAGCTTGAAGCCAGGCACCACCCTGTCCCTCCCGCAATGGGGAGGAGACCCAACTGAGCCATCATTGCCTCCCACCTTGCCGCCAGTCGCCCTTTCCGCTACACGCGGATTTCGCTGAGGGGCCCGGCCTATGCTCGCACCACCCGTCGCCATCGTCATGGGCAGCCAGTCCGACTGGCCCACCATGCGCCATGCCGCCGACATGCTCGATACGCTCAAGGTCGAGTACGAAGCGCGCATCGTCTCCGCCCATCGCACCCCGTCCCGGCTCTATGATTTCGCCACCAGCGCCAAGGCCGAAGGGTTCAAGGTCATCATCGCCGGCGCCGGCGGTGCTGCCCACCTTCCGGGCATGATCGCCTCGATGACGACGCTGCCGGTGTTCGGCGTGCCGGTGCAGTCGAAAGCCTTGTCCGGACAGGACAGCCTGCTTTCCATCGTGCAGATGCCCGCTGGTGTGCCCGTCGGCACCCTTGCGA
>DATCRS010000148.1:0-37194 GCA_036568845.1 Devosia sp.
CGCCTGAAGCACGAAGCCGAGGAGGCCTCGCTGGCCGGTCGCGAATCCCCCTGGGCCCTGGCGGAAGCCGAGTGCTGGCTCGACCTCGGACCGGTCCTGCCGCATGGCGCGATGCGCCTCGAGTTCCGCTTCGACGAGGTCGAGCCAGCACTCGGCTTCCGCCAGGGCCCAGGGGGATTCGCGACCGGCCAGCGAGGCCTCCTCGGCTTCGTGCTTCAGGCGATCGACATGGGGGACCCAGTCGAAGAGCAGGTTGTCGTTGGACGGCGGCATCACGCTGTGGCCTCCGAGCCGATGCCGGCGAAGCCTCCCATGGCTGGCGGCGGGTCGAAGCGGGCATCGAGCGACTTCAGCGCATCCATGATGTCGTCGATGGAGACGGTCGGACCGGCGGCAATGGCGCGCAAAGCCGGGGCGCCGGTAACCGCGTGAATGTCGGAAGCCCAGTAGGCGAGGAGCTCACGCTTGCGGCTCACGGTCAAAGTGGGGTCGTCGGCAATGTCGCGGGGACGGAAATAGCCGCGCAGATCGCCGTCGGTGACCTCATCGAGGTCGGGGCTGAGATCGATGTTCGTCCTCATAGCTACATCCTCAATCAGAGCAACATAGGTACGAGGGGGCGCGCCCAAGGCACCACCCCCGGACAAAAGCCCAGTTCCGTCAGACGGTTGAGCTGCCGGACTATCTGGTTTCGCCGCGTTTCGCTGTCAAGGGTTGACTCTCTACGTCAGTTATTTCATAACCAAATCGTTATAGAAAGAAATGGTTATGGAAATGGCGACCCCGGAGCAGCTCGATCTCACCTTTGCGGCCCTGGCCGACCAGACGCGGCGGGCGATCCTGGCGCGGCTGGCGGAAGGGGAGCTGTCGGTCAACGAATTGGCCGAGCCGTTCGAGATGAGCCAGCCGGCTATTTCCAAGCACATCAAGGTGCTGGAGAATGCCGGTCTCGTCAGCCGCAGCAAAGACGCGCAGCGGCGGCCGGTGAAGATGGAGGCACAGCCGATGAGCGAAGCCATCGCCTGGCTCGAGCAGTACCGCAAGGTGTGGGAGCAGACCTATGCGCGGCTCGATACGCTGCTGGCCGAGCTCAAGGCGATGACGCCGTCACCCGACAAGAAGAAGAACTGAGGAGAGGTTTGAGATGGCGATGCCGCTGACCATTGCATTGCAGGGCGACACCGAAATCGTGGTGACGCGCGAGTTCGATGCCCCGCGCGAGCTGGTGTGGGACTGCTGGACCGTTCCGGCGCTGATCCGGCGCTGGCTCGCGGGCCCGCCGGGTTGGGAGATGACAACCTGCGAGTTCGACGCGCGCGTCGGCGGCAAGTGGCGCTTCGTCGCCAAGGGGCCGGGCGGCATGGAGATGGGCCATGGCGGCGTGATCAAGGTTTTCGACCGGCCTGAGCGCATGGTGTCCACGGAGATATACGACTGGGACTGGACCGGCGGCGAGACGATCAACACCAATGAGTTTGCCGAACTTGCCGGCGGGCGGTCGCGCTCGACACTGACCATCACCTATTCGAGCAAGGAAGCCCGCGACGGCGCCAGGGCGACCCCGATGGCGGAAGGCATGGAGATGGGTTTCCAGAAGCTCGACGCACTGCTGAAGGAACGGGCCGCCGAGCGCTGACGGCCCAACGACTGAAGACCGAACCGGGCGATGCAGCCGAGGCTCCTGGGCCGCGGAGGGCGGAGCCTGCCCCCAATGACCGCGACCTCATGTTGCAAAGGAGATTCGAAATGACCATGCAAGTTACTGATACGCCGAAGTTTTCCGTTCCCAATTGGCTGCGTAGCGTCGGTGCCGTCGTCGCCGGCTTCGCCACCGTAGTGGTGCTGTCGACGGCGACCGACGCAGTGCTGCATTCGAGCGGCATCTATCCACCGCTCGACCAGCCGCAGGGCACCTGGACGCTGGCGGTGGCGCTGGCCTACCGCACCCTGTTCACCGTGGCGGGCGGCTACCTCACGGCGATGCTGGCGCCGCGCAAGGGGATGAAGCACGCAGTGGTGCTCGGCGCCATCGGTACGCTGGCCGCCATGGCCGGCATGATCGCCATGTGGTCCTATGGGGAACACTGGTACCCGATCGCGCTCACCGTGCTGGCGCTGCCTTCGACCTGGCTGGGCGGCTATCTCCGCACCCGCCGCTGACCATCCACTGCAAAGCAAGGAGAGACTGAAATGACCAAGAAGATCATGCCATTCCTGTGGTTCGACGACCGGATCGAAGAGGCGGTGGACTTTTACGTGAAGACGTTCAAGGACGCGAGCAAGGGCAGGGTCGACCGCTATCCGGACGGCCGGGTTCTGACCATCGCCTTCCGGCTCTTTGACCAGGACTTCGTGGCGCTGAACGGGGGCGACCAGTACAACTTCACCGAGGCGATTTCCTTTCAGGTCGACTGCAAGGACCAGGCCGAGGTCGACTATTACTGGAACGCGCTGCTGGCCGATGGCGGCGAGGAGAGCATGTGCGGCTGGCTCAAGGACAAATATGGCCTCTCCTGGCAGATCGTGCCCGAGGCGCTGCCGCGGCTGCTCGGCAACCCGGATCCGGCAAAGGCCAAGCGGGCGATGGACGCGATGATGACGATGCGCAAGCTGGACGTTGCGACGCTCGAGAAGGCCGCGGCGGCGGCTTAAGTCTCTGTACGAACCGGTGACGTGCCGGGCGGTGCGTCACCTCATCGCTGCGGGGAACTACCAGATGCGGTAGGAGGAGACCCCGTCGTCGAGGAAGCCGTGCAGCACCGGCTGGCTCTCGATGATGCGCTCGCAATAGGACTGGAACTTGCGGTCGCGGCAGGCGGTGACCGAGGCACTGCCTTCGATAGAGACCGAGGAGAAGGTGTTGTCGAGCCCGGCCAGCAGCAGGTCGGTCATGACGAAGCCCGAATTGTTGCAGACGGCCGTGCCGGAGAAATTCCGGCCGGTGTAGAAGCACACAGTGCCGCCGCCCGAGGGATAGTTGAGTCGCGGGCCGGTGAGCGGGCCGCGCGGATGTTGGCCGAAGCTCACATTGCTGAGCGACACCCAGCCCTTTTCGCCTTCGGCGTGGATGAGGCACCAGAGGCCGGAGCAGCGGTCGACGCGGATGCGCGTTTCATCGCCGAGCTCGCCAGTGATCTGGTAGGCGGCGCCGGGGCCATCCTTCAGCGCCGAGGCATTGATCAGCCAGGCCGGCGTGCCGGTTTCGACCGCCGAAGCCGGCATGGCGAAGGCGGCGAAGGCGAGGAGAACGAGAAGGGCGAGACGGCGGATGGCAAGCATGGCGAGACCCCGAAACATTCGGCGCACACTAGCGGCCCGCTGTGACGGTTGAAAGTGCCGGCTTGCCACAGCGCGAGGATTGTTCACCTCAAACGAAAGGCGCTGCGCCCGGAGGTGCAGCGCCCTCATCTCGTCACGAGAAGGCGAAAACCGCCTCCAGGCTTTGGACGGGCTGGATGAAAGGCCCGGATTGACGAGATCTCGGCGGTCTAGAGGCCGGCGAGGGCCGGCGAAAGGACCATCGCGGCCGACGCCGCGATAGCGACACCGGTAGCGATGTTGAGAAGAAGGATTCGGGTCTGGCGCTTCATGAAGGGCTCCGCGCGAATGGGTGCAAAGGCAACGGAGATGGAGTGGAGTTGGTTGCAGGGAGAAGGAGAAGCGGGCTGATGCGCAGAAGTTCTGCGCCATCCCGCGCCCCTCTCTTGCGATTTCCAAGGGTTTAGCTTTCGCAAAGAGGCTCAAGCTAAACCCAGGAAATCGCTTTCTCCCCCGCAAGGGGGGAGAGGGTTGAGAGATCGAGCCCCAGCATCCTCTTTCCCCGGTGGGAGAGAAAGCGAGGCCTTGGACCTAGCTCTTGCCAAGTCCCTAGCCCAGTAAGAGAGGGGCGTGGGACGTCGCCGCCTACTCCGCCGGGATCGTTCGCTTCTTGCCGTCTTCGCCCAAGGCCACATAGACGAAGTGGCCAGCCGTGACTTTGACGCGATCAGCGAGGCGGTTGCGGCGGGCCCAAGCCTCGATGGCGACGGTGATCGAGGTCGTGCCGACCCGCTCGATGGTGGTGTAGACGCAAAGGATGTCGCCGACCTTCACCGGCGCGATGAAGGTCATGGCCTCGACCGCGACGGTGACCACGCGACCCCTCACACGTTCGACGGCAGCGATGGCGCCGGCGATGTCCATCTGGCTCATCACCCAGCCGCCAAAAATGTCGCCGGCGGGGTTGGTGTCGGCGGGCATGGCGAGGGTGCGGATGGTGAGCTGGCCGTGAGGCTCGGTGGCGGTCGGGTCGGTCATTGCGGTCCCATCACCGGCCAGCGGCCGGTCTCCTCTTCCCAGTGCATGCGGCACAAAGAAACATAGACCGACTTCTCGATCGAGACCTGATCGCCGTGGGTCAGGGTGCGGCCATGCTGGTCCTGCCGGACGACCATGCTGGCCTTGCGGCCGCAATAGCAGATGGTGCGGATTTCGCGGAGCTCGTCGGCGATGGCGAGGAGTTCCGAGGAGCCGGGGAAGAGCTTGCCCTGGAAATCGGTGCGAAGGCCGAAGCACATCACCGGCACGTGCAGCCGGTCGGCGACGCGGGCAAGCTGCCAGACCTGGGCGGCGGAGAGGAACTGCGCCTCGTCGACGAAGACGCAATCGACCTTGGATTCTTCCATCAGGTCCTTGATGCGGGCGAAGAGGTTGTCGCCCTCGGCATAGAGCTCGGCCTCGGCGTCGATGCCGATGCGCGAGGTGATGAGGCCGACGCCCCCTTCGGCATAGAGGGCGGAGGTGAAGAGCAGCGTGCGCATGCCGCGCTCGACATAGTTGTAGGACGCCTGCAGCAGCAACGTGGACTTGCCGGCATTCATCGCAGCGTAGGAAAAGTAGAGCTTGGCCATGCCCGGTGTTGTGCCGCAGGCGTCGCGCCGTTGGCAGTGCGGATCGCGGCCGGTCCACAGATTTGCGACCGATCCCGACCCAGTGCGTTGGTCCTTCGGACCCAAGCGGAGGTGAACGATGCCATCCTCACATGCCCATGCACACGCTCATTCGGACAGCCATGCCAGCGGGCATGCCGGCGGGCATGGCAGCCGGGCTTACCTGTCGTTTGCGCTGCAGATGGCCATCGGGGGCGTCGTCATGTACCTCGCCATGTACCTGATGATCGCGTCGCTGCAGCACTTCAGGCTCAACCTCAACATGCTCTACATGACCTTTGCCATGCTGGGACCGATGGGGATCGCCATGCTGGCACTGATGCCATCGATGTATCCGAACCGGCGCCTCAACGTTGTGCTCTATGCGGTGTTTGCGGCGATGGTTCTGGTCGGCATCTGGTTCACGCGGGCGCAGGTCTTGGTGGGCGACGAAGAGTTCCTGCGCTCGATGATCCCGCACCATTCGGGCGCCATCCTGATGTGCGAGCAGGCGCCGGTCACCGACGCCGAAATCCGCGACCTATGCGGCCGGATCATCCAGTCGCAGAGCGAGGAGATCGCGCAGATGGAAGCGATCCTCGGGCGGCTCTAAAAAAAGCGGTCGCCGGGCGAGGGCGACCGAAATGCCGATCGAAGTTCGGCTGGAGGGCGCGCGGGTTGGCGGCGGGCGCACTCCGATGACAGGTGCCGGGCGGCGCTGGCGGGGCGCGGCCGGGCAGGCTTCGCATATATCCGCGAATGGTACCGGCCGCTTGGGACTGGCCGGGAACAGGGCGTAAACTATTGAGTCAGCATGACATGCTGATGACGCAACTTTCCACAGTGCCGACATGATCGCTGTTTAGGAAAATTGCCGCGGGCGGGGCGCCCATCACGACGAGGATTGCATGACTATCGCACGGACTTTGCTGGCGGCAACGGCCGCTCTTTTCATCGGCGCCGGCGCGGCGCAGGCCGAGGCTATCCACTCGCCGGAAGGCAAGTGGGTCACCAATGGTGGTGAGTCCAAGTACGAGATCTCGCTCTGCGGCAAGCGCGGCGATGCCATCTGCGCCAAGATGATCTGGGCCGACGACAGCCCGCTGGGCCAGAGGCTCAAGGCCAATATCGTCAAGACCGATATTCTCGAAGTGCCGCGCACCGGCAACCAGCGCTGGTATGGCAAGCTCGAGTGGCAGGGCCATGTGGTGCGCGGCACCATCGACCTGACCGACGCGAACAACATCCACATCAAGGGCTGCAACGGCGCCGTCTGCCAGACGGTGGAGTTGATCCGGATCAAGTAGGGACGGCAGCCCGTCGCGTTGAGGGCCGGGCGGTTGCCCGGCCTTTTTGTTTTGGCGTCACGCCCTTGTCGAACCACGAGGTCCGCGGCCGATCGCTACTGCTTCAGCACTGGCGGGGGTTTTCGCTGCTGCAGGGCGGGGATGGCTTCAACCATGACGATGGCGAAGAAGATTAGCGCCGAGCCGGCATAGCCGATGAGCGGCAGGCGCTCGCCAAGGATGAGGGCGCCACCCAGAGCGGCGAAGAGCCCCTCGGCCGAGAGGATGATCGCAGCATTGGCGGCCGGCACATATTGCTGGCCCACGGCCTGCAGGGTGAAGGCGACCGCGGTCGAGAGGACGCCGGCGTAGAGGATTTCGATCCAGCCCTCGCCGATGGCAGCGAGATTCGGCGTCTCGAAGATCGGGGCGCCGATGCCGGAGAGCACAGCAGTGGTGGCAAAGCAGATCACCGAGATGGTGACGGGGAGGCCGGTGCGCTTGCTCGCCGTGCCGATGAGATAGACCTGCACCGCCCAGGCCACGGCGCTGCCGACAACCAGAAGGTCGCCGAGGTTAAAGCTGTCGATGCGTCCGCCATTGAGCAGGTAGACGCCGAGCAGCGCCATGGGGACGCCGACCCAGACGATCGGGTGCGGCTTCTGCCGGAAGACGGCCAGCGCCAGCAGTGGCACGAACAGCACGTAGAGGCTGGTGAGGAACCCACCATTGGTGACGGTGGTGAGCGTCAGGCCGATCTGCTGCAGCGTGACGCCGAGGAAGAAGGCGATGGCGATGACGGCGACCTCGCCCCATTCGGCGCGCGGCAGGCGCTTGCCGGTGCGGCGGAGCTCCCACAGGACCAGCGGCAGGACGGCGATGCTGCCAAGGAGATAGCGGACGGCCGAGAAGGTGAGCGGTCCCATGGCGTCCATGGCCGACTTCTGCGCCACGAAGGCGAAGCCCCAGAGCATGGTGGTGACGACGAGGAGCGCGACGGCGAGCGGGCGGGGCATGGGGAAGGGAGCGAATAGTGATTAGCGAATAGCGAGTAGGGGAACACGGAGCTAACCGCTACCCCAAAACTCTATTCGCTACTCACTATTCGCTACTCGCTACTCAGATCTCCGCATCCAGTGCCCTGATCAGCCGCTGGACGTCGTCGGGACTGGTGTAGTGGGTGAAGGAGAGGCGGAGGACGCCGTGGCCGGGGTTGATGCCGAGGGCTTCGAGCAGGCGGTAGGCGTAGAAATGGCCACCGGCGCACATGATGCCGTGGCGGGCGAGGCGCTCGGCGACGACGATGCCTTCCTCGCGGAGGAGGAGTGAGACCGTGGGGGCGCGGAGGTCGGGATCGTCGGGGCCGACGAGGCGGACGCCGTTCTTGCCGCGGAGATAGTCCATCAACGGCCCGAGCAGCGCCACTTCCTGGGCGCGCATGGCGTTGTGGGCCTTCTTGAAGGGCGTGGCACCCTCAACTTCGTCTCCGACCATGCCGGCGACGGTCTCGAGATAGTCGACGACGCCGGCGGAGGCAGCGATCTGGGCGTGGTCGGGACCGGCGGGGGTCAGACGCTTGCGAGGCTGGGTTTCGTTGAAATAGTGCCCCTGGTTGGGCAGCTCGCCGGCGAGCGAGGGGCGCACAGCCATGACGCCCTGGTGCGGGCCGTAAACCTTGTAGGCCGAGAACATGTAGATGTCGCAGCCCAGTTCGAGCACGTCCGGCAGACCGTGCGGGGCGTAGGAAACTCCGTCGACGATGCTGATCGCGCCGAAAGAGCGGGCGATCATGGCGATCTCGCGCACCGGATTGATCTCGCCGACGATGTTGGAGGCATGCGGGAAGCAGACCATCCGGACCCTCGAGTCCATCAGCTTTTCGAGATCGGCCGTGTTGAGGCGGCCGGTCTCCTTGTCGACCTTCCACTCGCGCACCTCAAAGCCGCGGTTGGCGAGCTTGCGCCAGGCGCCGGAATTGGCCTCGTGGTCCTGGTTGGTGACGACGATGACCGAACCGGGCTTCAGCCACCCTTCGAAAGCATTGCCGAGCACATAGGTATTGCCCGAGGTCGAGGGGCCGAAATGGATCCAGTCGACGGAAACGTTGAGCGCCTGGGCCATGCGCTTGTGGGCGAGGTCCATGGCCTGGCCGGCTTCCCGTGAGGCCGGGTAGAAGCCGTAGGGCTGCACCTTGGTGGCCCAGTAGAAGTGCTTCATCCGGTTGAGCACGGCGGCGCAAGTATAGGAGCCGCCGGCATTTTCGAAGAACGCCATGTCCTTAAGTCCCGGCTGCTTGAAGGCGGGGAACTCGGCACGGATGCGGTCGGTGTCGAGGGGCAAAGCAGGGCTGGACATGGATGCTTTTCGGCAGGAAGGACTATGGCTTCGATGAGTAGCCGCTTGCCCGGGCGACGGCAACTGCGCCAGCGCCACGCCTACGAGCAAAAACGAAGCCCCGGCTGGCGGTGCCGGGGCTTCTCGGAACGGGCCATGCGCCGGAGGGTCAGGCGCAAAGCCGGCTGATGATGTTGGGGCTCAGCTTGGACGTTCCGTCGAGCCGGCGGCATCGGGCGCGCCTGCCGGTGCGGGACCACGGCCGGGACGATGGCCGCGGAAATCGAGAGTCGCCTTCTGTTCATCGGAGAGACTGTTGAAGTAGGCCTCGAAGCTCGGCATCACCTCGCCGAGGGCCGCAACGCGCGCCTCCTCGAGCTTGAGGCGCATCTGCATGGCCTCGAGTATGTTGGGCGGGGTGACGGTGGTCGCGGCATTGGCGTCGGCGACCGGGCGGCCGGGCAGGGTGGCGTCGCAGGTCGCGGCGAACTCCTTCTGCGCGTCGAGCGCGGCGGCCTGGAACGCATCGAAGAGCGCGACCTGGTCGCCGGTCGGGTTGGTGCGGTACTTGAGCGCGACGAGGGCGTGCTCGATGCGCTCGGCGCCATTCGGGCCGCAGTTGAGGGCGAGCAGGCCAGCCTGGCCGCCACCCATGCGCATGCCGCCGTGGGGCGGGCCGAACTGATCGTCGCCCTGACGGTCGGCCTGCATCACATGGCGCTCGCCACGATTGGCGCGATCAGGCCCGGCGGCCTGGGCGGGGATAATGGTGCTGACGGAGATGGCGGCCGCCACGATGGCGATGGCGGCCTTGGCAGTCGTCGAGGTCTTGAGTGACGTCATGGCAGTACTCCCTTGCATGGTCGTCGCCTGTCGAAGCAGCGACAAGGGAGGCTAGCGCGCCCTGAATCTCGGGCGCCTTTCTGCCGGATGAAGAGTTGGAAAGCTTGGTAAGGTCCGGCCTAGCCGATCGCATGCTCGAGCCAGCGGACGATGTCCCCGGCCGGGCGGGCACCGGAGGTGCGGGCAATCTCCTTACCGTCGCGGTAGACCAGCATGGTAGGGATGCCTCGGATGCCGAGCCGGCCGGCAATTTCCTGCTCGTTGTCCGAATTGAGCTTCAGGAACCGGGCCCGTGGCTCGGTGGCCTGGGCCGCCTTCTCGTATTCGGGCGCCATGGCGTGGCACGGGCCGCACCACGGGGCCCAGACATCGACGACCACCGGCACGGTGCTGCGCGCGATCTGGCGCTCGAACATGTCGCCGGGGACATCGGCAGGCTCGCCGGTAAAGAGCATTTCTCCGCAACTGCCGCACTTGGCGGCGGAGGCTTCGCGGCCCGTCGGCAACCGGTTCACCGCGCCGCAATGGGTGCACACCACACGGGTATCAGACATTTTCCTGCTCCTTGGTTTGCCCGGGCTCACAGTAAATGCCGTGCAGCGTGGTGAGGATGCGCGCCACGTTGTCGGAGGCGAGGCGGTAGAGAATGGTCTGGCCGTCCCGCCGCGTGGCCACCAGCTTCAGGGCGCGAAGCTTCGAGAGGTGCTGCGACAGGGGCGACTGGGCCAGTTCCACGCGTTCAGCCAACTGCCCGACGCTGAGCTCCTGCGCCAGCAGGTTGCACAGGATCAGCAGCCGCTTGGGGTTCGCCATGGCGGCCAGCAGTTCGGCGGCCTCATCGGCCCGGGGTTCAAGTTCCACGATATTCATATTGACACATTAGAATATTCGAATATATGTGTCAACCAACGCTGCTGCTCGCATCGGAGGTACGCCATGGGCAACGTAGGAACTCCTGACCGCATCATTCGTCTCATTGCCGGGGTGCTGCTCATTGCCGCCCCGTTCATGCTGCCGCTACCGATCTGGGCCGCGGGCTGGCCAATCTGGCTCTCTGTGACCATCGGGCTCGTTCTCGCCGCCACCGCCACTGTAGGCTTTTGTCCAATCTACGCGGCCCTGCGGCTCAACACCAAGAGGTGACCGACATGTCCACCCAATCCCTCCCCTTTTCGCCCGACCTGTCAACGCGCCCCGAAGTGGTGCCGTTCTTCGATCCGGCGACGAATACGATCAGCTACATCGTGCGCGATCCCGCTTCCACGGCCTGCGCCGTTGTCGATTCGGTGATGGACTTCGACTACGCCTCGGGCCGCATCAGCTACGAGCATGCCGATGCCATCATCGATCACGTCCGCAAGAACGGCTGGACAGTCGAGTGGCTGATCGAGACCCACGCCCATGCCGATCATCTCTCGGCCGCGCCCTATATCCAGGGCAAGCTGGGCGGCAAGCTGGGCATCGGCGAACACATCACCACCGTGCAAGAGGTGTTCGGCAAGGTCTTCAACGAAGGCACCGAGTTCCAGCGCGACGGCAGCCAGTTCGACCGCCTATTCAAGGACGGCGACAGCTACCGGATCGGCACCATGACGGCGCATGTGCTCTATACGCCGGGTCACACGCCAGCCTGCAACACGCATGTCATCGGTGACGCCGCTTTCGTGGGCGACACGCTGTTCATGCCCGATGGCGGTTCGGCCCGGGCGGATTTCCCCGGCGGCGATGCGGCGACGCTCTATCGCTCGATCCGGCGGGTGCTGGCACTGCCCGACGCGACGCGGCTCTTCATGTGCCACGACTACGGACCGAACGGCCGCGAAATCCGGTGGGAAACCACCGTCGGGGACGAGCGGGCCCACAACATCCATGTGCGTGACGGCATCAGCGAGGCCGAGTTCGTCAGGATGCGCACCGCGCGCGACGCGACCCTCGACATGCCCAAGCTCATCATCCCGTCGCTGCAGGTCAACATCCGCGGGGGCGAGCTGCCACCCAAGGACGAGTCCGGCAAAACCTTCCTCAAGATTCCAGTCAACACCCTCTAAGGAGTAGCCATATGTGGCCGTTTACGAATTCTGCCCCGCAGCAGCAGGGGCCGCGCTACCGCTCGATCGACAGCGACTTCGCCGTCGCCGGCCAGATCTCGCCCGAAGATGTGGGCAAGCTGGCCGAGGCCGGGTTCAAGTCGATTCTTTGCGCGCGGCCGGACCACGAGGAGCCGGGCCAGCCGGGGTTCTCCGCCATTGCCGACGCTGCCGCGAAGGCCGGACTCAAGGCCGTGCACATTCCCGTCTCGGGCATGGTGGGCGAGGGGCAACTGATCCGCATGGAAGCGGCCCTCAAGGACCTGCCGCGTCCGATCGTCGGCTATTGCCGCTCCGGCGCGCGGGCCGGTTCGCTCTATGGGGCGGCCAAGGCGGCGCTGCGCTGATTGGCATCGGCGATGAGTGTCGATCTGCTGCACTATCTGCTCGGCATGCTGTCGGGCAGCCTCGTGGGGCTCAGCCTCGGGCTCTTCGGCGGCGGCGGATCGATCCTTGCCGTGCCACTGCTGGTCTATGTGGTGGGCGTCGCGGACGCCCACACAGCTCTTGGCACAGCTGCGGTGGCGGTGGCGGCAAACGCCGCCGCCAACCTCTGGGGACATGCCCGACGTGGCAATGTCCGCTGGCGCTGTGGCATGATCTACGCGGCCGCGGGGGTTGGCGGTGCGCTGCTCGGTTCCACCGTGGGCAAGCTGGTGGATGGGGAGCAATTGCTCCTGCTCTTCGCCCTGCTCATGCTGGGTGTAGCCGGCGCCATGGTCTTTCGCCGCAACGTCGAGGGTAACCCGAACGTCTCGTGTGGCCTGGAATCGGCGCCGCGGACGATGGCCTGCGGCTTCGGTTCGGGTGCCCTCTCGGGCTTTTTCGGGATCGGCGGCGGGTTCCTTATCGTGCCTGGACTCATGGCGTCGACCGGCATGACCATGCTGCATGCCATCGGCTCGTCGCTTCTGGCGGTGACGGCGTTCGGGCTCACGACGGCGGGGAACTACGCACTGTCGGGGTTTGTCGACTGGTGGCTGGCGGCCGCATTCCTCGCCGGCGGCGTGGCGGGCGGGATGGCCGGCAGCCGGCTGGCCTCGGCGCTCGCATTGAAGCGCGGGCTGCTCAACACCAGCTTTGCCGTGGTCATTATGACCGTGGCGCTCTACATGGCCTGGCGGTCGCTCGCCGTCCTGGTGGCCTGAACCGCTAGGAGGCGATGTATTCGCGCAGGGCCAGAGCTTCCTGCTCGGTTTCCTCGATCTTGCGTTTGACGACGTCGCCAATCGAGACGATGCCGACGAGTTCGCCATTCTCCACGATGGGGATGTGGCGGATGCGGTAGCGCGTCATCTGCTCCATGAGCTCGCTGACGGCCGTGTCGCGGCTACAGGTGATGACGGTGCTGGTCATGATGCTGGAGACCGGCTGGGCCAGCAGGGCAGCACAATCGCCCTTCATGTGCCGGACGATGTCGCGCTCGCTGAGGATGCCGGCGACGGCGCCCTTGTCGTCGACCACCACGACGGCGCCGATGCGGCGCTGGTTGAGGATGTCGACCGCCGCCGATACCGGGGCGCCGGCGGAGACGGTGTGCACCACCGTGCCCTTGGATTGAAGGATAGTCTCGACTTGCATCGTGGGTCCTCCTCTCTAGGCGCGCAGCATGCGCCCAAGCGGAGGCGAGGGCAAGTGGAAGGGGCGGGACTCACCGTGCCACGCCACAGCCCTTCGCGCGGAGCGCTACGGGCGTTCTTCGCCGGCAAGGTCCGCTGGACCTTGGCGCAGACGGCTCATCACGGTTCGACAAGCTCACCACGAGGTCCAGGCCCACCAAGGGCGCACCCCTCCCGGGAGAGGGGTGCGGAAGACCTCAGTTCTTCAACGACTGCTTGTTCTGCTGAGCTTCGGACTGCACGCCGTCATCCGGCGTGGCGGCGCCGTCGCTCGGTGCGCAGCAGTCGGTGGGCTCCCCGGTCGCTGCGGGAGCCGCGATCGGCTTGTCGGCCGGGCGGTCCGCGCCGGAGGCCTTGGCAGAGACCGAGATCTGGCCGGCCAGGGCCGCTGGATTGTCGGCCGCGGCCATCAGCAGCGGCATGGGGATGCCGGCTTCGTCGGTGGCCTTGAGCGTAACCGTCACTTGCGGCTTGGACTTGATGAAAGCGGCGATCTCTTCGCTCGCCGCCACCGCTTCGGGAGTGGAGCCGATGAGGCCGACCATCATGGCCTGGGCGAGGCCGGCAAAGCCGAGGCGCAGCACTGCCGGGTCCTGCTTCTCCCCGGCCGCGGCGACGCCGATGATGAGGCCGGAGACACCGCGATCGTCGAGATCGAGGGTCAGCTCCTTGATGGTCAGACCCATCGAGGCGACGAGGGCGACATTGTTGTCGGCCGAGAACAGGTCCTCGGTGGCGTTGCCGATGACGCCGGAGACCTTGATGGTGCCCAGATCGGCGCCGTCGATCGTAATGGTGTCGATGACGATGGTCTTGGCGTCACGATCCCAGTGGAGCTGGATGTCCTGGCTGAGGTCGAGCTCACCCAGGCCGACCGCGTGCAGCATCTGGCCCGCCTCGTCCTGCGGCACGGTGAACCTGACGTTGTCGGTGCTGAGCCCGATGCGAGACGGCAGTCCGTTGACGTAGTCGGCGAGGCTGATGTCGAAGCCACCGACGGTCGCCTGGATACGGCTCTGCTTGTTCTCCGGATCGGGGACGTCGAGCGTCAGATCGGCGAGCGACAGGCCATCGATGGCGGGGATGAGCTTGCGCCAGTTTTCGGCAAGCCAGGCTTCGGTGAGCTCGGCCGGTGCAGCGGCGAGGGCAGCGATGGGCTGGGTGAAGTCCATCTGTTTCCAGGTGAAGTTGCCCAGCGAGACGCTGCCCGCATCCTCGCCCTGCACGTCGAGCACGAAGTCGTTGATGGCGAAGTGCGGGTAGATGCCGGGGACGAAGCCGCCCATTTCGATCGCCCCTGAGGCGACCTTGACGCTGTTACCCTTGCCGTCGTCGCCGGCACAGTCAAAGCCGTCGCCAGTCATTGGCGTGGATTCGAAGGCAGTGAGGATGTCGACGTAGAAATCGATGAACTGGCGGATGACGGCCGGCGGTGGCGTCTCGTCCTGGTCTACCGATGCAGCGAGCTTGGCGAACTCGTTGAAATCCGTCTTCAACGGCCGGGCCCTGAATTCGGCCATTGCGGCGCCGCCGATCGTGCAGGAGAAGCCGGGGCCCTTCATCGAGCCGCCCTCGAAGGCGAAGTCGCCGTAGAGCGTCTTATATTCCTCGGAGGGTGCTGCGGTGCCGATGCCGTAGAAGGCGAGGAGGCCGCCGATATCGAAGGTGCCGGTGGACATCGCGCCGAAGGTCATGTCGATGCCCGAGCCGGCCTTGATCTCAGCCGAGCCGACCGAAGCGGAGCCGGCGACGCCGTCGACCACGTCGGCGATCTGGATGTCCTTGTAGACGATGGTCGCTTTCTCGGTGCCCTTGCCGCCGTCGGTCTTGGGCACGTCATAGGTGACGGTGATTTCGGGGATGGTGATGTTGCCGGCATCGAAATCGGCAAGTGCGGTTGCGTTGTTGGCGAAGTCGCCGGTGAAGATGCGGCGGATCTGCGCTTCGGTGAGATTGGTGCTGGTGGCTTCGACCGTGGGGACGGTGAGCTGGTAGCTCTCGCCGGCGGTGATGTTGGTCACCGTGACGGTTTGGGCCAGAGCTGGTGTGGCCGTGAGAACCGCCAGCAGCGAGACGGCGGTGAGCGTTTTGGCGCGGAGACCCATGCGCATGTTTCTTCCCTCGATGGTTTTCCCGGATCAGTCGGCGTCCTGACCACCCCGCCAACCCATGGCGATCAGGCGCAAACTCTTGGTGGGAGCCTACGGCAAAAAAGAGGCCGGAGACATCGCCCCGGCCCAGATAGCTGCTGCTGCAGTAACGGAAGATGAACGGCGGCTGAAATCAGCCCTCGCCGTGTCCCGGCTTCCAATCGGTGAGCGTGCGGGTCGGCTTGCGGTGGCCGATGCGGACCGGACCGCCGCGGAGGGCGAGGCGAGCGGCCTCGACCAGGATGGCAAGGACGAGGGCGACCAGCGGCACCACGAGGAGCACGATGCCGGTTTCGACCGAGCCGGTCGAAGAGGCGAGCAGGTCGGCATCGTGGGGCAGGAGCCCCATGAGGAGCGCGAAGCCGGCGAGGGCGAAGGTCAGGGAAAAGGAAATCACCGTGGCGGTGGTGAGGGCGCGCCGCCGCGCCGCGGCCAGAAACTTCATCGAACTCGACTCAACTTGGAATGTTCACAACACGGTGAGGGGAACAACCTAATGCGGATATAATTCGTAGCTGATGCGGTCAGGGGCGTACCTTTTCGAGGCGCCAATGTGGCAAGACCTTAACCGCGATTAAGGAGTGGCGTGATGAGCGCTCTCGGTCACTGGTATCGCCTCGGCCTCACGTTGCTGTTGATGCTGCTGCCAGACGCCGCCCTGGCGCAGTCGCAGGCGGCGGTGGCGGAAGAAGAGTGGCAGCTGGTGATCACCAGCCAGGTACAGGCGTTTCGCGACCGCGATGCGGCCGAAGCGATGCGCTACGCCGCGGCCGCGTTCCATACGCGCTTTGCCACGCCCGAGGAATTCTTCATCGTCATCATGGGCTCGGGCTATGCGCCGATCATGGACTCGCGCTCGCATAGCTTCGGCGCGTTCCGGATGATCGACGAGAACACGGTGGCGCAGCAGGTGCGCTTTTCGGGCGGCGACCAGAAGGTCTACGAGGCCATCTATGTCCTGGGGCGCGAGGAGGCGGGATGGCGCGTGCAAGGGGTGCAACTCGCCCGAACTGCGGCGCTGGGGGTCTGATAATCCGGATGTTGGCGGGCGCACCTGTTGTATTGCCGGGCTCGCCCCGATAGACCTCTTCGGCCATTTCCGGGGAGATGATCTTGGCTTTCCTGTCCGACGCACTCAACCGCATCCAGCCATCCGCCACTGTCGCGATCTCGCGCAAGGCGGCCGACATGGCGCGAGAGGGGAAAGACGTGATCTCGCTGGCAGCGGGCGAACCGGACTTCGACACGCCGGAAAATGTGCGCGAAGCAGCGATCCGCGCGATCAATTCGGGCAAGACGCACTACACCAATGTCGACGGCATCCCCGAGCTCAAGGAGGCGGTGGCGCAGAAGTTCCGGCGTGACAACGGTCTCGACGTCGAAGCTGCGGACTGCTTCGTCGCCTCCGGTGGAAAGCAGATTCTCTTCAATGCGCTGCTGGCGACGCTTAATCCGGGCGATGAGGTCATCGTGCCGGTACCCTACTGGGTGAGCTACCCGGAAATCGTCAGGCTCTGCGATGCGACGCCGGTGTTTGCGGTCGCCGATGCCTCCACAGGGTTCAAGCTCCGACCGGAAGCACTGGACGCGGCGATCACGGCCAAAACGAAGTGGCTCATTCTCAACACCCCGTCCAATCCTTCAGGGGCTGCCTATACGGCCGATGAGCTCAGGGCGCTGGCAGAGGTCCTGCTGCGGCACCCCCATGTGCATATCCTCACCGACGACATCTACGAGGTGCTGGTCTATGACGGCGGCACTTTCGCGACCATCACCGGGGTGGAACCGCGGCTTCGCGAGCGGACGCTGACCCTCAACGGCGTCTCCAAGTCGCATGCGATGACCGGCTGGCGTATCGGCTATTGCACCGGACCGCGGCCGCTGCTTGCCGCCATGCTGAAGCTGCAGAGCCAGTCGACCACCAATCCGTCCTCGATCTCGCAATACGCCGCGCTCGAAGCGCTGAACGGCCCGCAGGGTTTCCTCAAGGACTGGCGCGACATCTTTCAGGGCCGCCGCGACCTCGTGGTGAAGGGGCTCAATGCCAATACCGGCATCGATTGCCTCACACCCGAGGGTGCCTTCTATGTGTTCCCGTCGGTGCAGCGGCTCCTGGGCAAGACCTCGGGCGGTGGGCGAAAGCTGGGGACAGATACCGAACTGGTGATGGCCCTCTTGGAAGAAACTGGCGTGGCGCTGGTGCCCGGCACCGCCTTCGGGCTGCCCGGACACATGCGGCTGAGCTACGCGGCGGCCAACAGCCAGCTCGAGGATGCGGTAAGCCGCATCCAGGATTTCTGCGCCAAAGTCAGTTGAGATGGCGCTCGCGCTGTCGCTGCTTTTCGACGCGGATGCCAGTCTCGCCGTGCGCAGCATCTGGTCCGCGCTAGCTGAAGCCGGCGTTTCGTGTGACATGCGCGATCTTGGCTATCCGCCACATGTCACGCTTCTGATCATAGACGATGAGTCCATGGCCGACCGGCTGAATGCCGGACTGACCGCCCTCGCGCCGCTGGTCCCGAAAAGTCTGTGCCTGCGCAACGTGCGACAGTTTCCCGATACGCCGGTGGTTTGGATCGAATGCCTAGCTGACCTCAACGTGCTGCATGAAGCGGCGGCCGCTCTTGTACCGCTTGAAAGCATTCGCCCACACTACCGGCCAGGGGCTTGGACGCCGCATGTCACCCTCCAAACGCTCGGCGATCCAGCGCGAGCTATCGATGTTGCCTGTAGTAACTGGACGCCGGGCGTGACGGCCCACCCACTCCAGCTCGAGGTTGCCAGCTTTGTCCCGGTGGTGCCGCTGACAGGAGTCGATGTGGGCTTTGCCGCCGTGCGCGCCGGCGGCCATCTCGACGTGGACGACGGCAACCGCATCTGGTGGGAAGAGGCCGGTAGTCCGGAGGGGATTCCTGCACTGATCCTTCATGGCGGGCCCGGATCGGGGCTTTCGGCGAGGATGCGCCGGTTCTTCGACCCCAGGCGCTATCGCATCATCAGCTACGACCAACGCGGCTGTGGCAACAGCACGCCGCATGCGTCCGAAGATGGCGTCGACATGTCGGTCAACACCACGGCGCATCTGGTCAAGGACATCGAGCGGCTGCGGATGCATCTCGGCGTTGATGCCTGGGTGATTTATGGCGGGTCGTGGGGCTCGACGCTGGGGCTCGCCTATGCGGAGGCTTTTCCGGAGCGGGTGCGGGCGATGGTGATTAGCGGGGTGACGACCACCCGGCGCTCGGAGATCGACTGGCTCTATCGTGGCCTGGCGCCGCTCTTCCCGGCGGAATGGGAACGTTTCCGCGCCGGGGTGCCGGCCGGGACGCCGGAGAACGGAATGGTGGAGGCCTACAACGACCTGCTGTTCGACCCTGACCCGGCAGTGGCGGCAAAGGCGGCCACGGATTTCGACGACTGGGACAATGCGAGCGTCTCGGTCTCGCCGGGGCCGCGGACGGCCCGCGACCCGCGGCATGTGCTGGCGCGTTCGCGCATCGTCACGCATTTCTTCCGCCACGCGGCGTGGCTGGAGGAGGGTGAGTTGCTGCGCAATGCCGGCAGGCTGGCCGGGATACCGGGCGTGCTGATCCAGGGGCGACTCGACCTGCAGGGGCCGTTGGTGACGGCGTGGGAGCTCGCCAAGGCTTGGCCGGGCGTCGAGCTGCGGATCATCGAGAATGCCGGACACTCGACGTCCGATGCCGGAATGGGTGAGGCGATCACCGCGGCGCTCGACCGGATCGCTCAGCGCATCGCGTCGTAGAAGGCGGCGGTGGGTGCGCTGACCTCGTAAACCGGGTAGCTCGCCAGCACCTCGCCCTTGTAGCGGCGCCCGATGGTGCCGAGCGGTTCGATCGTGCCGAACATGGCCTCGAACCCGGCGCGATTGTCGTGCGGGTCGACGAGGATGGTCGGGAAGGTGAGCGCTGCCGGATCGAGCGGTTCGAAGCGATAGCGCTGCCGCTCGCCCACGGAGATCACCGGCCGGTCAGATTTGATGAAGTGGCTGTAGGTCGCGAACTCGCCAACGAGACCGTAATGCGCGGGCATGGCCACCCAGCTGGCGCCGTGTTCGTCGGCGATGGCGTCGAGAGCCTCTGCAGTCTCGGTCCAGCCATGCATGTCATGGGTACGGTCGAGGTGCTTCAGCGCGTCGGGGCGGGCAAGAACGATCCAGGCGAGGAGCACGGTCAATGCCAGTCCGAACAGGGTTTGGGCATAGACGGCGAGCCCGCGGAGGAACCGCAGTGCAGCGTTCGAGTGCAGCCCGGCAAGGACGACGAAGGCAGCGGCGAGCGTCGCCATCGGCCAGAGCGGTAGCAGCCAGTTGGCCTCGACGCGGGCGCGGGAGGCGTGGATGGCGAAGTAGGTAAGTGCCGGCAGCCCGCTCAACACCGGCCAGGCCAGCTGCGGCCATTGCCTGGGCCGGACGAGGTACAGGATGGTGGCGATGAGGAAGAAGAGGACGACCAGCGGACCGAGGAACAGTGCCTGGGCGCCGAGCATCTCCAGGTAGTTGGCGCCGAGATCGGTGACGCGCGGGTCATTGATGATGCGGCCGCCCTGGAAGGTGAAGCTGATCCAGCCGTTCTGGCTGTTCCAGATGAGATTGGGCGCGACGACCAGCGCGGCGACGATACCGCCGGCCCAGAGCTGCCAGATTTTCAGCCAGGCCCAACGATCCCGGCTCGTCAAAATGAAGAGCAAGATGCCGACGCCGAGGATCAGGTTGGTATATTTGCCGAGGACGCCGAGGCCGGCGAATAGGCCGACGGCGAGCCACCAGTTGGCGTTGCGGCCCGCAACGAACTCGGCCACGGCCCAGGCGGTCAGCATCCAAAAGAGGGTCGAGGGAACATCGGGGGTGGCGAGAAGGCTCAGCGCCAGGCCGACGCTCAGATTGTACCAGAGCACCGCCAGCAGCGCCGACGAGCGATCCATCAGCAGCGTGCCGGTGCGATAGAGCGCCAGCGAGATGAGGAGGGGCGAGACCAGCGCTGCAAGGCGGACGCCAAAGCTGCTTTCGGTTACCAGCCGGCCGGCGGCGATGAGCCAGGCGATCAGCGGCGGGTGGTCCATATAGCCGGGCGACGGATGGAACGACCACTGGGTGTAGTAGGCCTCGTCAGGCAGGAGGTCTGTCTGGCCGGCGATGAAAGCGCGGAGCAGGGCCTGCGCCAGTACGACGGCGGCGACCAGCGCGGGCGTGAGCCAGAACGGTCGAAATGGCTTTTCGGTCTGCTGCATCCCGCGATCCTTTACAGGATGCGCAGCGCCTGACCAGAGGGTGCAGGCCCCGGCCTCGTCCTTCGACAGGCTCAGGACGAGGCCTCACATATATCTCGGTAGCCCTCATGGTGAGCCTGTCGAACCACGAGGGCGTGGCACCGCCACGCTAGAGGTAGCCCAATAGGCTCATCGAGTCGCCCGAGGAACTGGCGTTCGCGGTACTTCCTCCCCAGACCGAGGAGCCTGTTGCCGAGCCGATCATCGCGGCGAGCTTGCTGGCGGTCTGGTAGCTGGCGACTGCGGCCGCGTAGAGGTTGTCGCTCCAGCCGGCGGCGGCGCGTTCTTCCGGGCTCATGGCGCCGAAGAGGGAAATGACGTTTTCGGAGAAGCCGACCGGATTGGTGGCGGCGTCGGAATTCCTGAGAGCGGAGAGCAGGGCGGCGCCGCTGCGGCTGCGTATCTCCGCCTTGGCCGCTTGCACTTCCCCAGCAGTGAAGTCGTCGCCGGTGTTGAGGGCGACTGCGGCGAGGGAGCGGCTGTCGAAGTCGGCATAGTCCGGCACAGCGGCACCAGCCCGATACTGTGCGTCGAGCGTGGCGCGGGCGTCCGTGCCCACGGCGCCGATAGCACGCGGCGCGCCGGTCTCGCCGGCGGCAAGGCGCTGCATGTAGTCGGCTACCGGATCGCCCGGGAAGGTGCCGGGCAGGGTGCCCGGATCTGTCTTCAGTTTGGCGATCATCTGCTCGATGGCCGAGCGGGCGTCGGCATATCCGGCGGAGGCTTTCTCCTCCAGTCCCGCCAGGTCGAGGAAGGCAAGGGCGGCGGTATACAGCCCGTCGATCTTGCCCGTGACGCGGCCGACCGAGGTCGGTCCGGCCAGGACCTGATCGAAGCGCGCCTGGAGTTCGATCCTGGCGGCCTTCTGCTCGTCGACCATGAATTTCTGCTCGCCATTGACGCTCATGGCGAAGAGCTCGCGGCGGTCGACCTTGGAGAGATCGATATCGAGCTTCCCGTCTTTGAGCGGACTGGCCTTCTGCGCTTCGCCGAGCAGGCGATCCATGGTGGCGCGGGCGTCGGCGATGACGGTGGCAAAATCCTTGCTCGCCATTGCTGCCTTGGCGGCCTCGGAGAGGGTAACCGTCGTAGCGCTGGAGTTGCCCCCGCCGTAAGCGGTAGCCGCGGCGTTGGAACCGGCGTTGTTCTTCTGCAGGTTGGCGAGGATTGTCGCGTAGGTCGACGAATAGCTGCTGCCTGCCGTTGCCCCGATCGAGGTCATGACACTCTCCGCTGTCGCTCGCACGAAACCATGCAGGTGTCGTGCCAGGGCAGAGATGTGGAGAGTCAACGGGTTAGAAGTATCGGCTGCGGCGCTGATTCAGCCTGCGGCAGCTTTTGCCGAGGCGGATGTGCCGCTCAGGCGGCTTCGTCGGGCGTGTAGCGTTTTACTTCGACATCGTTGCGGTCCCTCATGCGAACCGTGTCGTGCCAGGCCTGCATGCGCAGCAGGGTTTCCATGTTCACCCCGAATGCTTTCTCGATACGGAGGGCCATTTCGGCGGAGAGGGCCGCCTTGCCGTTCAAAAAGTCCGACAGGGTGGCGCGGCGCACGCCGAGAATGTCTGCCGCCTTTGCGACAGGCAGATCGAGGGGCTCGATGACCTCTTCGCGCACAAAGCTGCCAGGGTGCGGGGGGCGCATGCGGATATTGATCGGGCCGTCGAGCATCAGTGGTAATCCTCCAAATCCAGATCGTTGATCTCGTCACCATTGGCGGTAAAAGTGATCCGCCAGTTGCCACTCGCCGATATGCTCCAAGTCCCGGCGCGGTCGCCAGTAAGCTGGTGAATACGCCAGCCGGGAGGGCCTTTGACCGCATCCATGTCGCGAGCCGAGATCAGTGCAGCCAAAATGTTCCGAACACGGCCAACCATGTCGGCACGGATGCCTCGCGGGTCGTCCTCCTCGAGCAGCCGACGCAGACCCTTGTGACGAACGCTCCGTACAAGCATGTAAAAATGTACGGCGTTACCGTACGACCGTCAAGCCGTGGCCCCAAAATGGAAGACCCCGCTCGAGGGGATGAGCGGGGCCTTCGGGTCATCCGCCGAGGCGGCGACCGGGGCAGTGCGGCCAAGGGAGGAGGAGAGGCCGCGATCTGTCGAGAGCGAATATCCGCCGGCCGGGCGCGCCGCACAAACGCTGGCTCGGTACGTCTGCCATGCATTTTCTGCAAACTGTCCGGACTAGCCGCCGAAAGAAAAAAGGCCCCATCCGAGGATGGGGCCTGAAGAGATCGGGGCAAAGCCCAAATCCAAAGTGTGGCAAATGGACGAGGGAGGAGGAAACGCCATTTGCCGATGGACCTAGCCCCAGGGAGGAGGAGAGGAGTTCGGTCCGGTTGTCGCAGTCGGGGCCCGAGGGAGGAGGAGACGGGCCGCGTCACATCGACAAGGACGTATATGAGGCTCGGTGGCGGATTCAGCAATGCGGCAAAGTACATGCCAGCCATGCACCTTGCGCAAGGAAGGTCAGAAGAGCTGACACATTGTCGCAGGCGCGTGATCGTTACGTGATCCCCGCGTGGGGCAAGCTGGCGTCGATCCGGTCAGGGCGAAAAAATATGGCCCCGCTCGAGGGGAGAGCGGAGCCACAGTTGACAGGCGCAGGGCGCCTGCAAGGAGGAACACACGGCGAGCACGGGAGGGAGGAGAGCGCTCAGCCGATGTCTGGGGCGGCATATAGGTCGCGATTGCTGACCCATCAATCGGGGTGGCAACATGGCAGCCATGCCATGAGTGCATGGGTCAAGGGTCGGCGCTACTGCTGGGAGGCAGTCTCGGCCAGCACCTCACGCAGCGTGCCGCTCGTCGTGTAAAGGATGTCGTCGATGCGCCAGATCTTCGTATCGACGTCGTAGGGGTGCGGTACTTGGGCGAGGAGAAGGGTGTCGGCATAGTCCGCATCGCGGCTTTCGGGGAAGCCGTACTGGATGGTGACCCGCGCCGTACCACCCTCCACGGCCACGCTGCCAACCGAGCACTCGGCGGCATAGTCGGGGAAGCTCGACCACGGAATCCCGTCGCCCAGCGGCGGCTTCTCGTCGGGGTGCAGCCTGGCCGCCTTGTCGCTTACGGCCGTGGCGGTGTCGATCATGCCCTGCAACTCGCTATCCAACACGCCGGTCAGGATGCCGTCGTCATTGCCCAGTCGGGCGATGCAGAAGACCTCGCCGATCTGGTCTGGCGTGACCGTTGCCATCTGGGCAAAGCTGGGACCGGCAAAGAGGGGCAGGGCGGCGAGAGCAAGGACAAGGCGACGCATCAGAGTCTCCGTGAGGTATTGCCCTCGCGACTAGCGCCAGCCGGCTGAACTGCGGATGAATGTCGCCATGGCACCTGGTGAAGGGGGATGGCTCTCGTGGCTCTGAATGTCGTGTGGGCCAGCTTCCTACCCATACCCACCGTCTCCTCGGGCTCCGACCCGAGGACCCATCTAACCGCCTGAGCGAGTGGATGAATGGGTCTTCGCATCAAGTCCAGGGTGGGGTGAGTATATCGCAAGGGCACGACGTCAAGGGCAGTTCGGAGCCTCGATCGCCACGCGGGCGGCGCGTCAGAAACTCCACTCGCGGGCTTTGCCGACGAGGAAGTCGCGGAAGACGCCGACGCGCTTACTGTTCTTCAGCGCCGGTGGGTAGACGAAATAGGCCTCGTAGGCCGGCAGCTCGATGCCGGACAGCACCCGCATCAGGTTGTCTTCGTTCTCGGTGACGTAGTCGGGCAGCATGGCAATGCCGATGCCTGCGCGAGCCGCCTGCATCATGCCGTAGATGGCGTTGACCTTCATGGCGGCCCGGCGCGGCGACGAGTCGGGCCGGCCGATGCGCTCGAGATAGTTGATGTCGCCCAGATAGCTCGGCACCGGCTCGCCGAACGAGATGATGCGGTGGTTGTCGAGCTCTTCCACCGATTTGGGTTCGCCGTGCTGGGCCAGGTAGTCCTTGGACGCGTAGAAGTGGTTGTGCACGGTAAAGAGCTTGCGCTGGATCATCTCCGACTGGTTGGGACGATGCAGGCGGATGGCGACGTCGGCCTCGCGCATGGCGAGGTCGAGCTCGGCGTCGTTGAGTTTGATCTCGATCTGGATGTCCGGATAGAGCATCAGGAATTCGTGCACGCGCGAGCTGAGCCAAGTGGAGCCGATGCCCACGGTGGTGTTGACCAGCAACGGCCCGGTCGGCACGTCCTGGCTCTCGCTCATCTGCGTTTCGACCTGCTGCAGCTCCCAATGCATGCGGTGAGCGGTGCGGAAGAGCTGCTCGCCGACCTCGGTCAGCACCAGCCCACGTGCGTGGCGGATGAAGAGTTTGAGGCCAAGGTCTTCTTCCAGCGCGGAAATCTGCCGCGACACGGCCGACTGGCTCATGTTCAGCTTTTCGGCAGCGTGGGTGAAGCTTCCGGATTCAGCGGCGGTGTGAAAGATGCGGAGCTTGTCCCAATCGAGCATTTACTCGGCCGCCTCGGCCAGGTCGTGCTCGGCGAGCCAGCGCTCGGCCTCGAGCGCTGCCATGCAGCCCATGCCAGCCGCCGTCACCGCCTGGCGGTAGACGTCGTCGGTGACGTCGCCGGCGGCGAAGACACCGGGGACATTGGTCTGTGATGTGCCGGGAATGACCTTGAGGTAGCCGCCCGGCTTCATGTCGAGCTTGCCGGCAAAGACCGAAGTCGCCGGTGCATGGCCGATGGCGATGAAGACGCCGTCGACGGCCTTCTCGGTGACATGGCCGGTCTTGGTGTCGCGGATCTTCACGCCCTTGACCGAAGGCGGCATCTGGTCGCCCAGCACTTCCTCGACCTCGGCGTTCCAGATCACCTCGACCTTGGGGTTCTTGAACAGCCGCTCCTGCAGGATGCGCTCGGCGCGGAATTCGCCGCGCCGGTGCACCACCGTGACCTTCGATGCGAAATTGGTGAGGAAGAGGGCTTCCTCCACGGCCGTGTTGCCGCCGCCGACGACCACAACTTCCTTGCCGCGGTAGAAGAAACCATCGCAGGTAGCACAGGCACTTACGCCGAAACCCTGGAACTTCGATTCCGATTCGAGCCCCAGCCACTTCGCTTGTGCGCCGGTGGCGATAATCACCGAATCCGCGGTGTAGACCTTGCCGCTGTCGCCGGTGAGGCGGAACGGCCGGTGGTCGAAATCGACCTCGGTGATGATGTCGTTGACGGTTTTCGTACCGACATGCTCGGCCTGCGCCTTCATCTGCTCCATGAGCCAGGGGCCTTGGATGACGTCGGCGAAGCCGGGATAGTTCTCGACGTCGGTGGTGATGGTGAGCTGGCCGCCCGGCTGGATGCCGTTGATCATCACCGGCTCGAGCATGGCGCGGGCAGCATAGATGGCCGCAGTGTTGCCGGCCGGCCCCGACCCGATGATGATGACCTTGGCGTGCATCCGACGCTCCGAACTTCCAAAACTTATAGGAGCGCTAAAATAGGAGTTTCGCCAAGACCCTTTCAAGACGTCAAACCGGCACGCCCTTACCGGAAGGCAAAGGACTCACCGAAAAGATGTGGGGGCGCGAGCCTGCGCGGCGCGAAATCGTTCCAGCTGTGGCGAAAGGGCACCGGATGGCGAATCGAGGTTTCGTCGCAGATCGCCCAGACTCCTCACCCACCGCCTGTCATCCCTGCGAAAGCAGGGACCCATCTTTCCCCCCACTGGGCGGATGAATGGGTCCCGGCTGAGCGCCGGGATGACATCGGGGTGGTGGCGAGATCGTGCCCCGACGCCCTACCATGGCGCAGCCTCAGACGTATTTGACCTCGAGGATCTCGTAGCCGCGCGAGCCACCGGGCGCGGTGACCTCAAAACTGTCGCCGACGGCCTTGCCGATCATGGCGCGCGCGATGGGCGAGGAGATCGAGATGCGTCCCTTGGAAGCGTCCGCCTCGGGGTCGCCGACGATCTGGTACTTCTTTTCTTCCTCGGTATCGTCGTCGACGATCTTCACCGTGGCGCCGAACTTCACCGTCGAACCCGAAAGGGTGCGCGGATCGACGATCTCGGCGAGCGCCAGCAGCGCCTCGAGCTCCTGGATGCGGCCTTCGTTGAGGCTCTGCTGCTCCTTGGCGGCGTGATATTCGGCATTTTCCGAAAGGTCGCCGTGGGCGCGCGCTTCCGAGATGGCGGCAATGATCGCCGGACGGTCGTCTGCGGTGCGGCGACGGTATTCCTCCGTCAGAGCCGCATGGCCGGCAGGCGTCATCGGGACCTTGTCCATTTATTGTCTCCAGTCAAAAAGCGGCTTCCTGCCAAAGTCTCGGCTCATACGACGCGGTGACTGTGGGGAAGCCCTGCAAATGTGCCCGTCCCCGCTGCTTCGGTCAAGCAGGGGACGAGCGAGAGGCATATGGGGCCGATAGGGGGCGGTTCAAGGCCCTCAGGTCTTCACCGCCCGCCAGGCTGCTTCCGCCAGCAGTTCGGGTGCTTGGGGGTCGCGGACGCCGGAGCGGCTGGCTAGGCGCATATAGTTGTAGGCGGGCCCGAGCATCAGGGAGTGCGCGATGGCGAAGGGCAGGTCGCGCACTTCGCCGCGTGACACGAAGAGGCGGTACTGCTTTTCGCCCAGCGCCTGGCCCTCTGCCAGCATGGCCTCGACCTTTGCCAGCTCGTTGCTGGGTGCGGCAAGGGTGCGGATTTCGTCCATGAACCGCAAGTGCCCGGGATTGTGGAGGCCCCAGCGGAGGAGGCCGCTGACCGACGCCTTGATGGCACGCTCGGCCGTCGCCCCTGGCTCGAGTGCAGCCTGCGCTTCGCGCGACCAGCCTGCCACCGCCTGGCTTAACAGCGCTTCGGCCAGTGCGCCCTTGCCTTCGAAGAAATGGTAAATGCTGCCGGTCGAGGCCCCGCTCAACCGGCGGATGTCGCCAATCGACGTGGCGACATAACCCCGCTCGAGGAACGAGGCGAGGGCAGCGTCGAGAATCTGCTGGCGGCGATCGGGTGCACTCATGAAAACGGTCTAGACGAAGTTAGAACGATGTTCTAGACGTTTTATAGAACGACGTTCTAGAGGAAACGGCCATGGATACGGAAGGCAATATTGCAATCGTGCGTGAGCTCATTGGGGCGATCGAGCGTTTCGACGTCGAGCGGGTGGGTGCGCTTTATCATCCGGACGCGGTGCAAACCGAATATCCGAACCGGCTCTATGCCAAGGGGCAGGTCCGTACGCGCGAAACACTGCTGCGCGACCTGCCGCGCGGTGCGGCCCTGCTGGCCGGCCAGCGCTATGAAATCGAGGGCATCTTCGGCTCGGGCGACCAGGTGGCCGTGGAGACGCGATGGCAGGGCGAGCTCAAGGTGCCGGTGGGCAGCCGCAAACCGGGGGAGAGCATCGTGGCCCACATCTGCATGGTCTTCACGCTCAGGGATGGCCGGGTTGCCGCCCAGAAGAACTACGACTGCTACGAGGAATTCTAGGCCGGCCGTTCACCCTCCATTTGCCAAGATCGCAGGTGGCTCCCCGGCGTTAAGCCGTCGGCTGGCCGTCCAGGTCCACGCTCCCGGCAGCGTCATCTTCACTTTTGGGGAGCCGGCAGAAGTCCGGATAGGTGGATGCGTATTCCTAGAATGGGACTGATCGTGGTAGCACTTGCCGCGATGTTTTCAACCTCTGTCTTCGCCGACGACTGGGTGGCGATCAAGCTGCACGGGGTCGTGCTGGTGCTCGTCGACAACGACTGGGTCAAGCTCAGGCGTGGCGAGGCGGTGTCCGACGACGGGGTGATCCGCACGCTCAGCCGTGGTCGGGTCACCCTGCAGCGTGGCACCGAAACCATCGAGCTCGGCGGCGACACGCAGGTGCAGATCATCGACCGCACCGGCAAGAAGTTCACGACAGTGAAACAGTATTTCGGCTCCGTCTCCGTCGAGGCAGATGTGCGGAAGGTGCAGCATTTCGCCGTGCAGACGCCGTTCCTTGCGGCGGTGGTCAAGGGCACCCGCTTTACGGTGGTTTCCGGCAAGGACAGTGCGAAGGTCACCGTGCAGCGCGGCCACGTGGCGGTGGAAGACCGCGACACGCAACAGTCGACACTGCTCTCGGTCGGGCAGTCGGCCAGCAGCGGAAACGGTTCGGCGCTGGATGTCGCCGGGCGCGGCCACCTGCCGGTGGTCTATGGTCCGGAAGGTAAGCCGGCGTTCGCCTCGCCGATGGGCGGCTCTGCCAAAGCCCGCGCCACCGCAAACGCCAATGGCGAAAGAGCTTCCGCAAACGGAAGAAGCAATTCGGGCAACAGCAATTCGGGCAATAAATCCGGCAGCAACTCTGGCAGTAACTCCGGGAGCAGCAGCTCCGGGAGCAATCACTCGAGCAGCGGGAACGGCAATTCGCGCGATAGCGGCAGCTCGGGGAGCGGCAGCGGCAACAGCGGTTCGGGTGGCAGCGGCGGTTCCGGCGGCGGCAACAGCGGTCGGGGCTGATTGCTTATCGGGAGAGGAATTTCGTCGCCAACCATCCGGAGATGCCATCCTCGGTCAGGACCTTCGTCCAGCTTCGCTCGGTTTCGAGCACAGTCACCCTGGTTCCCGCGCGGACCACATAGACTCGTGCGCTGGCCTTGCTCGCGGCGGCGCGGAGATTGACGGCATCCGCAGTGACGGTCGCGGTTCGGGCCTCCGTTTCCGCCGGTGCCGAGGCAACGTCCGTGGGCGCGGGGGAGGTCTGCGGTTCGGGGCGTGCCGCGGGCACGACCTTTATGGTTCGGGAGATATCGAAGTCGCTGGCCTTGAGCTGAGGCAGCGGCCTTGGATCAACGGCTCGTTTGAGGGTTGCGACTGTCGGAGTGACGGACTGGGAGCCCCGGCTCGAGGTCGGTGCCTCGAAGATCAACATGACGCTGGTGGCGATGATGAAGATGCTGCCGGCGAGAGCCCCGGCATAGCGGATAAGGCCAATGACTTGGCTCTTGTTCATGGTGCGGACCTTTCGAGCGAGCCCGCCGGGGCGGGTCCGCTCGCTTCGCGTGGAGGAGAAGGCAGTTCGGCCTCGCCTCGAACAACGTGGGTCCGGGTGTGCGGTTTCCCGCATGCGATGGCGACTGAGGTCGCCACTCCAAAAAAACGAAAGGCGTGGCCCCCTCAGGCCACGCCTTTCGAATTCCGGACGAAACCGAGCTGCCTCAGGCGGCAGGGCTCAGGTTGTCGGCGGCGGACTTGCCCGTCCGCTTGTCCTTGACGATCTCGTAGTTGACCTTCTGGCCTTCATCGAGACCGTTCAGGCCAGAGCGCTGGACCGCGGAGATGTGCACGAACACATCTGCCCCGCCCTCATCCGGCTGGATGAAGCCATAGCCCTTCTGACCGTTGAACCATTTTACAGTACCGGTAGCCATATAAGTCCCTCTCGCAGTCTGCCGTAGCCGATCGCCACCCCAATTGGTTTGATCGGCCAATCGAATTGTCGGGTAGTGACGTCAGCAGGCGCGTGTGACTCGCCAGGCACGAACTGTCGGCCGCAATATTCGACCAGAACTTTCTAGCGTGAATCTTTGCGTGCAGCAATATGTCTTAACGCATGCTCAACCACCCCGGCTGCCACAGGCTGCCGGAGGAGAGTTTTGCCGCAACGTTTCTTGTCACCGCGAGCAGGAGCGGTGCCTGGGTAAGGCCCGCTCGGGAGCGGGCGGGTGCGACCCACTCGCTGGTATCGTTCCCAGCTTCAACCTATGCCTGCCCAATGTGACAGGAAAGCGATTTCTGCTGTCTTCAACCGGAGACCAGCTTCACGCCGACGACCGTCAGCACCACGCCGAGCATCACGCGCAGCACGGCTTCGGGCACTTTTGGCGAGAACCAGCTGGCGAGGAGTATGCCTGGAATCGAGCCGACGATGAGCGACGCCAGCATACCCAAATCGACGTTGCCGATGGCCCAATGCCCCAGGCCGGCGACCGCGGTGAGCGGCACCGCGTGCGCGACGTCGGTGGCCACCACCTTGAGGATCGGCATACGCGGGTAGAGCAACATCAGTGCCACGACGCCGATGGCGCCGGCACCGACCGACGAAATCGAGACCAGCACGCCGATGCCCGCGCCTACCGCGACCGTCAGGATAGCCTGCAGCCGCGGGTTCGGCTCGCGGTGGTCGTGGGCGAAGCGCACCAGCCAGCGACGGAAGAACAGCGTGAGGGCCGTGAGGACCAGCATGCCGCCGAGTACCTGCGAGATGAGCCTGGTCACTTCCGGACTTGAGCCGCCGAGCGAGGCCAATCCCCAGAGCGTCAGCGCCGACGCAGCGACGCTGCCCAGTGCCAGCGTGCCCACTACCTTCCAGTCCACATTGCGGTTGCGGCCGTGCATGAAGGTGCCGGCCGACTTGGTCAGTGCCGCGTAGAGCAGGTCGGTGCCGACTGCCGTGGCCGGATGGATGTTGAAGAGCAGGATGAGGAGCGGCGTCATCAGCGAGCCGCCGCCGACGCCGGTCAACCCGACAACGACGCCGACGACAAAGCCGCTCAGCGAATAGAGTGGATCAATCCCGAACAAATATTGCCCCGCCCCGGGTGTATTCGGCCGGACCCTATCGGCAAGCTCGGGCCAGTGCCAGTCTTGCATGTGGGATGGCGATCCACGAAAGCGGGCGTCAGCGCAAAATTCTGCTCAGGAAAGCAGAGCGCATCGCTCAGGCAGCTTCCACCGGCGGCTGAATCGGCTAGCCTTCAGGCATGTCGATGCACCTGAGATTTGCCGGCCTGCAGGCCGCTGCACAAGCCGAGGCGCTGCGGGACATCGTGCGTGGCTCACCACTCCTCATGGCCGTGCTGACCCGTGCTCGCACTATGGCACTCAATGACTGGTCCGTGGTTTCGGGCGCCATCTACAACACGGTCTGGAACGTGCTCACGGGGCGGCCGCCGAATACCGGCATCAAGGATGTCGACCTCTTCTACTGGGACGACAGCGACTTGAGTTACGAGGCCGAGGACGTGGTCATCCGGCGCGGCGAGGAGATCTTCGCCGATCTGCCGGTGCCGGTGGAGATCCGCAACCAGGCGCGGGTGCATCTCTGGTACGAGGCGCATTTTGGCCGACCCTGCGCGCCCATCCGCTCGAGCGCGGAGTCCGTCGGCCGGTTTGCCTCCAAGACCCATGCGGTCTCGGTGCGGCTCGAAGCCGATGACAGCTTCACTCTTCACGCGCCGTTCGGGCTCGACGATCTCTTCTCGTTCCGCATCACCGCAAACCGGGCGATGGACAACCAGCGCACCCATGAAACCAAGGGCGCGCGGGCGAAGACGATCTGGCCGGAGATCACCCTCGAACCGTGGTGACCTCCGGCTGCTGTGTGCCACGCCTCGTCCTTCGACTGAGCTCAGGATGAGGCTACTGAGACATTTGTGAGGATCTCATGGTGAGCTTGTCGAACCACGAGGTCCGGGGCACTAAATCATTGCCTCGCGGATCGCTCGCTCCACCGGGCTGCTGCCACCCTCGATGTCGAAGTCGTCGCGGGGGTAGAGCGGCGGCTGCGCCATCACCCGCGGGCGTGTACCACGATGCGGCTGGGCCGAGTGGATGAGGAACGGGTGGCAGAGATAGACCGTCCCCGGTCCGCCGGTGGCCAGCACCTCCGGCAGGCCCTCGGCCCAGTCATAGCCCTCGGTGATGAGCTCGCGCAGCGATACGCCGCGCTCGCATTTCGGCGCGATGTGGCGTGCGAAGGCACGATGCGACCCGACCCTGATCCGCGTCGGCGCGTCCTGCTCACCCGTCTCGGTGAAGAGGAACAGCATCAGCAGCGCCCGGCCCTTGGAACGAATATTGACCCGCACCGAGAAGAAGTCGGCGGGGTCGTCGCCGGCGATGCTGGCGTCGACATGCCAGCCGGCATCACCCGGATCGTCGGGCGAGGGGAAGCGGATCGGAAAGGTCCCCAGCCCGCCCGGTGCGAGCCAGCGGCTGGCTCCAACGAGCTGGTCGTAAGCGGCGGCCAGCGGCGGCGTATTGGCCGCGTCGCGGAACGGCTGCTGGGCATAACCGCCCAGCCGGATAACCGGCTTGGTCCAGGTTTTGGGGTCGTGCCGATCCACCCCGGTATCCCTCCAGAGGATGTCGAGGCATTGCTTGGCAATGTCGCGGGAGAAGGCATTGTCGATGCGGACGAAGCCGTCGGCGACAAAGGCATCGATCTGCGCTGCGGTCAGCGCGTGAGAATATTCAGGCATTGATGATCTCGCATGAGAGTTGGCCCCGCGAGCGCGGGGCAGGGCGCCAAAGGCGCCGGCTCAGCGATCCCCGATCGGGATCGTCTCAGGCGAGGATAAAGACTGCGAACCGCATCATCATGATGGGCGGGAACATAGCGACGGGGGCACGGAGGTCAAGCACTTGCCGCTCGTCTGCGTCGTTCGGAGGCCAGGAGGGCGATGGCGACGCCACCGAGAATGGCGGCCGAGGCGATCACCAGCCGCCAGCTCAGCGGCTCCGCAATGAGGATCACGCCGCCCACCGCGGCGATCACCGGCACCGTCAACTGTACCACGGCGGCCCGCACTCGCGGCAGGTGCGGCAGGGCGGCGTACCAGATGGCATAGCCGAGGCCGGACGCCACCACGCCGGACATTACGGCGTAGGCGGCAACAGCCGGGGACATCGGCGCGGTCATCGTGCCGGCGCCGATCAACAGTGCCGCAACCGGTGCCGTCCTCACGAAATTGCCCGCCGTATCGGCGAGCGGTGAGCTCGATCCCCTGCCGAGCAGGGTGTAGGCGGCCCAGGCGAGACCGGCTATGGCCATCAGTGCCGCGCCCAGTGGATCGGGTGCCACCAGACCCGGCGAGACGAGATAGGCAAGGCCGGCGAGGGCCAAAGCCAGCCCGCCCCACTCGGCGAGGCCCGGGCGGTCGCCCTGCAGCACGGCCCAGCCGATGATGCCGATCTGCACGCTGGCAAAAAGGATCAGCGCGCCGGTGGCGGCACCGAGCAGAAGGTAGGCGACGGAAAAGAAGATGGCATAGGCAAAGAGCGCTCCAGCCGCGCGCCAGCTGCCGGCGACTGGCGCAGCTTTCCGGTTACGCAAGATGAGCAGCAGATAGAGGGCGGCCGCGCCTGAAAGCAGCCGCAGGCCGGTATAGCCCATCGGCTCGGCTCCGGGCGCGCCGAGCGCAAGTCGCGCCAGCACCGAGTTGGCGGCGAAGGCGACCATCGCCAGCGAGACCAGTCCGGCGAGTTTCAGCACGTCCCCCTCCAAGCCGTTCGCCGGCGGAGCGTGTCACGAAACAGGCGCCGGCGCCACTTGCCGACAATATTTGCAGCCGTGCGCCGGCACCCCCTTGCGTTTGCCGGCGCTTACGGTAGATGGCTCGCCGCCTTCTCGAACCATCTTTCATGCGCATCCTGCAGCTTTCTTCCGGCGATCTCGTCGCGGACCGGCGGGCCTCCTATGCGGCCCTGCTGGCCGACGAGGGCGATCACGCGGCCGCGGCCGAACTCATCGAGCAGGCGCTCGAACTGGTGCCCGGCTGGGCGGCCGGCTGGTGCCTTCTGGGCGACTATCGCGCCGAGGCGGGTAACTGCGCCGGAGCCGTGGCGGCTTGGCGCGAGCTGGCGCGGCTCGATATGGCCGGACTTTTCGGCGCGGCGCTGAAGCTGGCTGCCCATGGCGCGGCGCCGACGCCGCAGGGCACCGCAATCGGCTATGTCGAAGGTCTCTTCGACGACTATGCCGGGCGGTTCGACGCAGAGCTCGTGCAAGGCCTGGGCTACACCGCGCCGGCCCGGCTCGCGACCATGGTCGAGGCCGAACTGGGCGGGCAGGTGGCGCATGCGCTCGATCTCGGCTGCGGCACGGGCCTGATGGGCGAGCGGCTCCGAAACCATGCCCTGCTCCTCGAAGGGGTCGATCTTTCCGGCGCGATGCTCGAGGAAGCCGGACGCAAGGGCCTCTACGACCGGCTCGGGAAGGCGGAGCTGACTGCGTATCTCGTCGCGCATCCGGGCAACATCGACCTCATCACCGCTGCCGACGTGCTCAACTATTGCGGGGCGCTGGCGCCGATCTTCGCGGCCGTGCAGGCGCGCCTGGCCCCTGGTGGTCTCTTCGCTGCCACGCTCGAACTGCACGAGGGGCCGGAGCCGCTGGTGCTACGATCGTCGCTGCGCTACGCGCACAGCGCTGCCGCCGTGCGCAGCGCCGCCGCCGATGCCGGCCTCGATATCGTGGCGCTGGAAACTGCGGCGCTGCGCCATGATCGCGGCGAGTCCGTAGTGGGGCTGCTGGTGGTCCTGAGGAGACCGGCCAGCCTGCCGGTCACCGCCGAGCCCGCGAACGACAACGCTGCACCCGAGGAACCGGCGGTGGCGTGAGGCTACCAGCCGGTGTCCAAACCGGGGATGTGCGTGGCCAGGGTCTTCCGCGTCGCTTCCTCGAACCGTTCTGGCCAGTCCATGCCGAGCTCGGCATAGAGCGCCTTGGCGCGTGGCAGGAAAGTGCGGGCGAGGGCGGCCTGGCTTGCTAACGCGGACTCGATGGAGCGCTCCGGCACCGGGATGGTCTCCATCAGCGCCATGCGCTCGGCATCGAGCAGGCGCGAGAGGTGGAGGATGCCGCCGGTATCGGCGTGGTTCATCTCGATGACGAGCAGGTCGGTGAGCATGCGGCGCAGCATGCCGGTGCCGATGCCGATCAGCTCCACCTCGCCACGGCCGACGGCGACGGGGGTGAGGCCGAGGACGCGGATGAACTCGTTGACCGTGCCTTCGAGCTTGCGCCGGTCGATCTCCGGTGGTGGCAGGGTTGCGGACAGCGTGGAGTAGACGCCGTCGCGGTCGATCAGCGGTTTTGCCCGGTCCTGCGTCATGCCGCGGGTCTCGCCGGGCCCGGCAAGGCTGAGGTCGCAGCGCAGCCAGTCCTCGCTCACGGCATTGAGGACAAACGCCCAGGGCAGGCGGTTCCAATAAACGATCGGGGTAATCGCCTCCAGCACCTGGCGCCAGTCGGCGGCAACCGCCTCCTGCTGTTCCTTCTCCACGAGTGCGAGGAGGTCGACGTCGCTCCACTGGTCCGCCGTGCCCCGGCCAAAGCTGCCGGTGAGGAAGAGGCCACGGATACGTTCGTCGGGCTCGAGCGCGTCAACGACGCGTGTTACGAGGGACTGCTGGTTCATGCTGCTCACTCCCGTTGGTGTTCTACCAGTGGCGAGCTTTCGTCCGGTGGTCCAGAGGACTTCTGTTTATCTTGTCGATACTTGCGCCGCACAATATAGATGAAGATCCGCGATCTTCCGGCGGCCACCCGAGACCGGTCCGACGCTCAGGCCTCGCCTTCGAGTTCGCGCAGGGCCAGGCGGATGGTCTCCTCGGGGTCGACGATGAACTCCTGATAGAGGCGGAAGGTATCGGTCTGCGTCAGGGAAACGGGCTTCAGACCGCGATGCCCGATCTCGAGTAGGGTAGCGCCAGGTGTGGCCATGAGGATCGGCGAGTGGGTCGCCATGATCACCTGCGAGGCGCCGCGTGCCTGAATATCGGTAAGCATAGCGACAAGCTGCAGCTGGCGGCGCGGGGAGAGAGCGCTTTCGGGCTCGTCCAGGAAATAGATGCCCTGCCGGCCCAGCCGCTCGCCGAAGAACCGCATGAAGCCTTCGCCGTGGCTCAGCGACAGAAAATCGGGCGGTGCTCCCATGCCCTCGAGTGCGGCGCGGTCGAGGTAGCGGGCGACATCAAAGAAGGACTCGGATTTGAAGAACCAGCCAGTTGTGATCTTGGGCAGCCAGGCGGCACGCAGCATGTCGCCGAGTGCCGCCCCGCTCTGGTCGAGGGCGCCGGAGTGGTCGACCGGACGATACCCCTTGCCGCCGCCTGCTTCGTCGTAACCGCAATGACCAGCGATGGCCTCGATCAGAGTCGACTTGCCGCTGCCGTTCTCGCCGATGATGATGGTCACTGGCTCAGTGAACTCGACCTCGAAGTCGCCGCCGGCGAGCCAGGGCAGATCGAAGGGGTATCGCTTGGGCAGTTCGGCGCCGTCGGGCAGCGAGATGCGACGGAGGAACGGAGGTGGAAGGGTGGTGGTCTTCTGCCGTGCCACGTCGCGTCCCCGCTGGCATGCCTTGCCCCAAAGACTAGAACAAGAGCTGCAGCGCAGCAACTTGATGCCCGGAGCGTTGACGTCCCTGGGCAGGGCATTTCAATGGTTCTGCGGGTAACTACTTCGGCAAAACGACATTGCGCCTCCTCCAATCGTTGCAATGAACTGGCTAACAAATCACGTGCGGCCATCAGAGGGTGGGAGTCCGAGGGCGCGGATGGCCCAGGGCAGGGCGGTGCTCAGCTGCTCGCGCTGCACGCGGCGAACGAACGGCGCCTTGGGGATGTCGGGCAGACCGGCGCGGGCGGCGAAGAAGCCCGAGACCACGGCGGCAATGTCGGGCCGGTCCGGCAGCAGTTTTTCAGGCAGCGGACCGCCCTCATAGGCAAGGCTGGGAAGGAAGAAGCCGAGGTCGACGTCGCCGGCCGAGCGGCAGGCTTCGGCCCAGTCGACGAATTTTACGCCCTCGGCCGTATAGGAGAGATTGTCGCTGCGCAGGTCGAGATGGGTAAGCGCGTCGCCGCGGAGCGCGCATAAGCCTTCGGCCGCCACGAGAGCTGGCAGCGCTTGCTCCAGCCAATCGGCGGTCACAAGGCCAAGTGAGAGGAAGGGGACGGGATCCGCCGCCACGGTGGGC
>DATCRS010000149.1:0-2105 GCA_036568845.1 Devosia sp.
GGTCGATCAGCTTCCATGGCGACGACCGGATCGTGCTCGACCGCAACGAACGCGGCCATACGCTGCTGATCGTGGACTCCAGCCGGATGACCGCCTTCCTGGTGGCCGAAGCGAAACGAGCCGCGGAGGAGGCGAACGAGGAGCTGCGGCGCTTCACCCTGGGCGACGGGGTATCGCCGGACAACTAGCCAGGAGAGCTAGACCCGGTCGGCGTCTCCGGCGGATTCGCTGGCCACTGCCATCGGGTGCTCGGGCACGACGTCGTCGTTGGTGATCGGCACCGGCGTCCGGCGCGGGCGCGGACGGAAGGGGGAGGTCTCAGGCACGACGGGGCCATCGGCTTCGGTCAGGCTGCCGCCGCGATAGGCCTCCCACACAGCCATCACCGTGTCGCGATGCGGGCGGATGCGGCAGTGCTCGTCGCGGTTGCCCATCTCGTCGCAGTAGCCGAGCGGGATGCACTTCGGTGCCAGGAACGAGCCGAAGAACGGGCTGACCCGGAAGATCTCGTGGCGGATCTGCTTGAACAGCTGCCGGATCTCCCACTGCGCCATGGTGCAGAGGCGCAGCCCGGACATGTGGATCAGCTGCCGCAGGTTGACGGTCATGATCAGGTTGGTCTGCATCGCGTTGGGGAAGATGAACCGTGCGTCCTCGGCCGGCACCTCGGCCTGCAGCAGCTGGCCGTAGAGGTCGAGGTTGTCGTCGATCGCCTGCTGGAAGCGGCCGGCCAGGTCATCGGGCAGGTCGCCGTTCGCGATCGAGTCCGGCACGGTGTAGTTGTCCCGCGACTTGAAGCTGACGTAGCGCTGCGACTGCTGGTCGAAGGCGGTCCCGGCCCGATGCCGCACCAGCTGGTGCGACAGGGTGCGCGTCACGCCGCTGATGGCGAAGGTGAAGTTGACGTGCTCGATGGTCGAGCCGTGTCCCGACTCCATGACCTTGCGCACCAGGTTCTGCTGCTTCTCATCGGCCACCTGGCGCGAGACCGCCTTGTCCCAGATCTGGTCGGGCAGCTGCTCCGAGTAGCAGGTCCGGCAGGCGGTGTAGATGATGGGCAGGTAGAACTCTTCGACGATCTCCTTGGTGGGGAAGATGAGCTTCGCAGAGAGCTCCGGGGCGGTCGACATCGGTCCGGCGAGGATAGCACCGCCCATGAGCCGATGCGCCCCCTTGTCCACAACATATTGCGTTGTGGATAAGTGAGGGCCGCTATGTTGTGGCCCAGTACTCCTCCCGCCGGATCGCGTTGGGGGCGACGCCGCGTTCGGTGAGCCAGTTGCCGCGGGCGCTCGCGGGCTGCGCCGAGCAGGGCCGGCGTGGCAACCATCAGGCTGGATGCAGGGCGTCGACCTGCCGCCGCGCCACGTCGGGGTCGCGGTACCACGCGGCGTCGATGGCGGTGTAGATCGCCCACTCGGCCGGCAGCTCCCGGTCCACCAGGATGGCCTCGTTGGGGCAGACCCGGGCGCACTGCCCGCATTCGATGCAGGCATCGGCGTCGATGTAGAACTTGCGGTCCGCGCCCGGCTCGGCGGTGATGCAGTCCACGGGGCAGACGTCCACGCAGGACTGATCGTTGTGGTCGACGCACGGGGCGGCGATGACGTAGGTCATGGCAGCGATGATCTGGTGCGGGTTCGGTCACCTCGAACGAGGCATTCCCGCGCGGCGAAGTTTCAGCCGGCCGACGAGCGGCGCTCCTCCAGTCGGACGAGGCCGTGGCGCCGGTCGAAGCCGATCCGGTTGCCGCCAGCGGCCTTGGCCGAGGCGAGCGCCTCGTCGGCGGCTGCGAGCAGCTCGTCGGGCGAAAGGTCCATGCCGGGCCGCATGAAGGCGACGCCGATCGAGACGGAGATCGTCAGCTCGCCGGCGTCCGTCACGATGGGGCGGCTGATCAATCGTTGTCGAAGCGCATCGGCGAACACCGCGGCGCCACGCTCGTCGGTGTGCGGCAGGATGGCCATGAAGCCGTCGTTGCCCAACCGGCCGAGGGCGTCGGCACCGCGCATGCGCAGCCGCAGCCGGAGCGCAAGCTCGCGCAGGACCGTGTCGCCGATGGTGAAGCCGTGGGCAGCGTTGATCGCCGAGAAGTCGTCAACGTC
>DATCRS010000150.1:0-2415 GCA_036568845.1 Devosia sp.
CGTCAGCCTTGCTCGATGGTCCACCGGTAGGAACGAGCACGGTTTCTCCGGTTGCGACAAGGGACATTTGGTCCTGCTCATCGGCGGCGAACAGCTCGGCACGTGCGAACACTTGCCTGCGCCCGGCGCGCACTGTCGTCCCCTTGGCGATGAAATGATGGCCGATCGCCGGCCTGAGACAGTTCATCGCAAAATGCGATGCAGTAACCGGGCCGACCAGCGTCGCCGCGGCAAAGCCGCAGGCGGTGTCGAGAAGGGCTGCGATAATGCCGGCGTGGAGGTGTCCGGAATATTGGGCGAAATCGTCGTGCCACGTCATTCGGATCGTCACTTCGCCATGACCGGCGGCAGCAACGTCAAACTGCGCCATACGGTTGAAGGCAGCAGACGAATTCACGGCCCGCAGAGCCTGAAGATCAAGGCCTTGGACATTGTAGCTTTGAGCGCTCATGCCTGGCTCCATCGCGGTGTGCGGTTTTCGAGATTGCTGCTCACGGCTTCGATATGATTGGGGGTGCCAAGCAGTGCGGCCTGCTCGGTGGTCTCGGCGGCAAGACACGTGGCGACGTCGGAGGTCGCGGCAAGATTGAGCAGACGCTTGGCGGCGCGGACGGCATCCGGGCTGCGGCTGGCGATCTGGCGGGCGACCGACTGCGCCGCCGCCAGTGGATCATCGATCACGCCCGTCGCGAAGCCATAGGCGAGGGCTTCGCTGGCCGAGAACACGCGGCCGGTATAGGTCAGCTCGCGCACGACATCCTCGCGTGCAAGGTGGCGCATCAATAACGTGCCGGCCATGTCGGGCACCAAACCCCATTTGGCCTCGATGACGCCAAGCTTCGTCGCCGGCGCCAAATAGCGAAGGTCCGCACCAAGCGCGAGCTGGAAGCCTCCACCGAAGGCGACGCCATGGACTGCGGCAATGACGGGCACCGGCAGCTCGCGCCAGAGCCAGACCAGGTGCTGCGCATAGTTTGCCATGTCGTGGCTTCGCTGCATGAGGTCGATGGACGGAAGCAGGGGTTCGCCTCGCGTCGTCGCGAGAAGGCGATCCAGATCTAGGCCGGCGCAGAACGCTCGTCCTTCGCCCGAGAGAATCACGGCGCGAACGTCCCTGCGGGCACCCAGGTCTGTGCCGGCGCCAATGAGGGCTTCGAACATCGCGGGGTCGAGGGCATTCATCTTGTCCGGGCGATTGAGACGGACATGGGCCACGCCGTCTGCGATGGTCAACCGAACACGATCTTCCATGGTGTCACTCCGCTTGAATGCGTGGCCTGTGGTTGCGACCATCAATAGCCGGCCGCCGCCATGACCACGACGGCAGTGAGCGCCATCCAGCCAAAGTGGCGACCACGTGTCGCCCATGCGTTGGCGCAGGCGGAGAAGCCGAACACGCCGATCATGGTGAGCACGATCCAGCGGCGTGCCGTCGCCGAATCCATCCATGGCGTTGCAATGAGCAGCAATCCGCAGCCGATCCAGGCGACGGTCGAGGCCTGCCAGACCAGGCGGATCAGGGTGCGGAGCCGCGGCGGCTCGATCGTGGCGCGAGGGAAAACCTTGGTCTCGCCGAGGAGGCCATGGATGAGCGCCACGATGATGGCTCCAACACCGGCGCACTGGAGCAAGAGATCACGCATCAGGCCCTCCATACATATGTGTATGGAGGGAGATAGACGCTGGCGAACCGCCTGTCAATACACTAGTGTATGGCATTATCGTCAAGTCCTCGAAAAGCCGACATGACCGAACAGCTCACCGCCGACGACTGGATCAAAGAGGGCATCAAGGCGCTCACCAAGAGCGGCTTCACGGCGCTGAAGGCGGATCCATTGGCAAAGGCCATGGGCGTCTCACGCGGCAGCTTCTACTGGCATTTTGCCGATCTCGGCGCGTTCCACGCGGCCGTGCTGCGGCGCTGGCGCGAGATCGCGGCCGAAGAGATCATCGCTCGCGTCGAGGCCGACAGCGACGAGCCGGTAAGAGCGCTGCTGCGCCGGACCTTTGGCGCCCGGCTCGATCTGGAGCGCGCGGTGCGCAACTGGGCCGCGTTTGATCCCGCCGCGCAAGCCGCGGTCCGTGCCATCGACCGCCGCAGGCTCGATTATATCGAGGCCTTGCTGGAGAAACGGGGGCTCGACGCCAAGACGGCGGAGGCGCGCGCGCAGATCCTGTATTGGACGTTTCTGGGCTTCGCGCTTTCAGCTGCGCCGGTGCCGGCCGCGCGGCTCCAGGGACTGCTCGACGAGATCCAGAAGATGGTTTCGAGCTGAGGCGATGATGGGCGGCCGGGCATTTCTATGTTAGAGGCAAGCGAATGCCGGAGACCCCCATGAACGCGCCTACCGAACGCCCCGAAAACAGCGTCGATCCCAAACTGCTGGAGATCCTGGTCTGCCCGCTGACCAAGGG
>DATCRS010000151.1:0-4809 GCA_036568845.1 Devosia sp.
GGCCGGACGAAGTGCTGGATGCGGCGCTCGAGCTCTTCATCGAGCAGGGGTTCGCGCAGACGCGCGTCGACGATATCGCCAGGCGCGCCGGCATCTCGAAGGGCGCCGTCTACCTCTATTTCGCCAGCAAGGAGAAAATCCTCGAGGCCTTGGTGCGGCGGGCCATCGTGCCCATCGCCGACAACGCGCTGGGCTTCGTCAGCGATTTCGAGGGCGATCCGCGGCCGGTCATCACCATGGTGATGAAGATGCTCGCGGGCCGCTTTGCCGACCCCAAGGTCTTCGCCATCCCCAAGCTCATCCTCCGCGAAGTGCTGAGCTTTCCAGAGCTGGCGGTGATGTACCGCCGCGAGGTGCTCGACCGGGTGATTCCGGCCGTCGAAGCGATGATCGCGCGGGGCACCGACCAGGGCTATTTCCGCGCCGTCGACCCGCACCTCACCATACGCTCCATCATCGGGCCGCTGCTGCTCCACGTCATCATGGCCGAGGTCTTCGACATCATGCCCGAGGGCGGCCTGCATTTCGACAAGCTGATCGACAACCACCTGACCATTCTCTTCGACGGGCTCAGCGCGCCGCCGAACGCCAAGCAGTGGTCGAGCAGCTAGTTCACCTCAGCCGGGGGGCTGAACCAATGGAGCCTATCATGCACGCGACCAACATCTTGACTTCTGTCACCCACCTCGCCCCCCGCACGCGCGCCGACGCCTTCGGGAAGCGTCTCCTCTTGGTCAACGGCCTCGTTCTGGGCACCGTCGCCTTCGTCGCCGGCATCATCGATCTCGTGGGTGTCTTCGGCGGCGCCGGACCGCTGGCCCAGTTCGTGGGACAGCCGGTCATGGTCGGCATGTTCGAAGCCCACTGCCTGGCGCTTCTCACCAGTGTGCTGATGCTGGTGCATCGCCGCGCCGACGGAGCGCTGTGGAACCTTGTGGGCGGCATCATGCACCTGGTGTTCTTCACCGCCAACCTGATGTTCTGGCAGTTCTTCGTCGACACCAGCGCGGTGCCGATGGGGACGGCGATCACTGCCATGCACCTCGTCTTCCTGGTGCTGGAGTTCGCTGCGGCGCTCTGGCGGCGCAGCGAGGGGAGGGCGTTGTGAACGAATTTCTCGCCTTCGTCGCCGGTCTCCTCGCCCTCGTTCCCGGCTTCGGGCCGGCGCCCGAGCCGAGCTGGAACGGCTATGTCGAGGTCGACTATGTCTATGTCGCCGCGCCGTCGCCCGGTCCCATCGCAGGCGTGACGGTCGCGGAGGGGCAGGTGGTCGTCGCCGGTGATGTGCTCTTCGTCCTCGACAGCCGGCAGCAGGAAGCGTTGCTGCGCGCTGCCGAAGCGCGCGTGGAAGCGGCGCGTGCCAATGCCGAAAACCTCGCCACCGGCAGCCGCGATGCCGAGATCGACGTGATCCGCGCCAACCTCGCCAAGGGCGAGGCCGACCTGGCACTCGCCCGCACCCAGTCCGAGCGCAGCGACAAGCTGGTGGCGGAAAACCTCGTGCCGCAGGCCAAGGCTGACCAGGACCGCGCGGCGCTCAAAAGCGCGGAGGCGCAGGTGGCGCAGCTCGTCGCCCAGCTTCGCGTCGCCGAGCTGCCGGCCCGCGATCCGCAGCGCCTCGCCGCCGAGGCAACGCTGGTCGCCGCCGAGGCCGACGCCGACAAGGCGCGGGCCGATCTCGCCGACCGCACCGTCACGGCGCCGTCCGGCGGCAGGGTTGAGCGTGTCTATTTCGCCAATGGCGAGATCGCCGGCGCCGGCACGCCGGTGGTAGCCCTTCGGCCCGTCGATGCGCTCAAGGTGAAGTTTTATGTCGCCGAGGCCGACCGCCCCGCCTTCCGGCTTGGCCAGCAAGTGCAGGTCGCCTGCGACGGCTGTCCCGAGGGCCTGACCGCCGAGGTGAGCTTTTTCGCCTCCGACCCGCAGTTCACCCCGCCGGTGATCTATAGCCGCGAGGAGCGGCAGCGCCTCACCTTCCTCGCCGAAGCGACGCTTGCGGACGGCGCGGCGGTCCAGCCCGGCCAACCGGTGACGGTGACGAAATGAACGGCGAGCCCGTCATCGACGTCCGTGGCCTCACCAAGAATTTCGGCGAGAAGCGCGTGGTCGATCATTTCGACATAAAGGTGCCGCGCGGGGCCATCTATGGCTTTCTCGGCCCCAACGGCTCGGGCAAGACCACCACTATCCGCATGCTCTGCGGCCTCCTGACGCCGGACGAGGGCGAGGGCACGTGCCTGGGGTTCGACGTGCGCAAGCAAGCCGACCGCATCAAGGAGGAGGTCGGCTACATGACGCAGAAGTTCTCTTACTACGAGGACCTCTCGATCCGCGAAAACCTCGATTTCGTCGCTCGCATGTACCGGCTCGACCGGCGCAGGCAGCGGGTCGACGATGCGCTGCGCGACCTCGGACTTGCCGATCGGCAGAAGCAGCTCGCCGGCTCGCTTTCGGGGGGCTGGAAGCAGCGGCTGGCGCTTGCCGCCTGCCTGCTCCACAACCCGCAACTACTGCTGCTCGACGAGCCGACGGCCGGCGTCGATCCCAAGGCGCGTCGCGACTTCTGGGACGAGATCCGCCGGCTCTCGGCCAAGGGCGTCACCGTGCTGGTCTCGACCCACTACATGGACGAAGCGGTGCAGTGCGATTTCATCACCTACATCGCCTATGGCAAGAAGCTGATCGACGGCCGGTCGTCCGAAATTCCGGCGATGGTCGGGCTCGAGACCTGGCGTGTCGAGGGTCCCGATCTCGTGGCTCTCGAAGATCGGCTGCTGAAGGAACCGGGGGTCGAACAGGTGGCGCGCTTCGGCGCCGTTCTCCACGTCTCGGGCACCGACAAGGCCAAGCTCAACGAAACCGTCGAGCGATTGAAGGCCGAAGGCACGCATCGGTGGACCCTGCAGGTTGCCGGTCTCGAGGAGGCCTTCATCTATCTGATGGCCGGCGCGCGCGACAATTTCGCCGGCGACGCCGGCAGGGGGAGGGCGGCAGCATGAGTGCCTTCTCCCTCCGCCGCTTCGGCGCGGTGCTCTATAAGGAGTTCATCCAGATGCGGCGCGACCGCGTCACCTTCGGCATGATGATCGGCCTGCCGATCGTCCAGTTGATGCTCTTCGGCTTTGCCATCAACGCCGACCCGCGCCACCTCCCCACCTTGGTGGAGATGGGCGACAATGGGCCGCTCACCCGCGCGGTGATCTCCGGCATGGAGCAATCGGGCTACTTCGATTTTCGTGGGGCGGTGATGGGGGCGGCGGCGGGCGAGGAAGCCCTGCGCCGCGGCGAGGCGAACTTCGTCGTCGTCATCCCGCCCGATTTCGAGCGCGACGTCATCCGCGGGCAGCGGCCCGAAATCCTGATCGCAGCCGATGCCTCCGACCCGTCCGCGGTCGGCGGGGCCACCGGTGCCCTCTCGGGCATCGTCAATGTGGCCATCCGGGAAACCCTGCAGGGTCCGCTGGCGAGCACGGCCGGAACGCCGGCCGCCTTCTCGGTGGTCGTTCACCGCGAGTACAATCCCGAGGGCAAGACCTCGACCAATATCGTGCCGGGGCTGCTCGCCATCATTCTCTCGATGACCATGGTGATGATCACCGCCGTCGCCATCGTCAAGGAGAGCGAGCGTGGCACCATGGAAATGCTGATCGCGACACCCGCCCGGCCCATGGAGGTAATGCTGGGCAAGATCCTGCCCTATGTCTTCGTGGGCTATGTGCAGGCGGTGGTGTTCCTGCTCGCGGCGTCCGTCGTCTTCGGCGTGCCTTTCGAAGGCAGCTGGCTCGCCTTCTTCATCGGCTTCAACCTCTATATCATCGTCAACCTGGCGCTCGGCTTCCTGATCTCGACGGTGGCGCGCAGCCAGATGCAGGCGATGCAGCTCTCGTTCTTCACCATCCTGCCCTCGATCCTGCTCTCGGGCTTCATGTTCCCCTTTGCCGGCATGCCCGGCTGGGCCCAGTTCCTCGGCACAGGCGTCCCGGCGACGCACTTCCTCCGCGTCGTCCGCGCCGTGATGCTGAAGGGCGGCGACGTCGCCGATGTCGGCAACGAGTTCCTGGCACTCGGCATCATCCTCGTGGTGATCTCTTTGGTTGCCATGCTGCGGTACCGGCAGACGCTGGACTGACGGGTGGCGGCCACGGGCGACAGGCGGGATTCCGGCCTCGATGCCGCGGCCCCTTCTCCGTTGTCGCACGCCCACCGGCTGTCACCCGGCCTTGAGCCGGGACCATGGTTCCGCTCACTCGAACCCTCAGTCGTCATCCTCGGCGTGAGCCGAGGCCCCATTTTCTCCCGCCACTCGGGCTGATGAATGGGTCCCTGCTTGTCGCAGGGATGACAATCGAGGTGGAGGCGCGTCCCGTGACCCCGGACCTCGTGGTTCGACAGGCTCACCATGAGGTCATCGCCGCTATCTCAGTAGCCTCATGGTGAGCCTGTCGAACCACAAGGCGTGGCACCCGACCCGCCGTCACACGACAGAAGTTTATGGCCAACACGAGAGTCAAAGCGACGCTCAGGCACATCCAAAACCACATCCAAGCCTGCTGGTTGTCGGTCAGACACCGGTCATCTGCGGTTCACCAATTCGCTTTTGCATTCAGACACTTGTCAGAAATCTCAGGGAAGTTATCCCCGCGCTTTGGGGAAGGGGTAGAGTCACCTCCATCGCCGCACCGAAAGCGAGATCATGACGAGTGATTGGTGCGGCGAGGCTGGGTGGGAGGTGTGTCGACAGCTTCCAGGCCAAGCCGGGAAGGTCTGACGGGCACAGGTAACCCGTCGCCTTAATTTGCTGCCGCGGCA
>DATCRS010000152.1:0-3553 GCA_036568845.1 Devosia sp.
GGTCAGGGCCCGCCGGTTCTCCTCGAGCTTCACCGTCGCGTTGAGCAGGCGCCGCGTATAGGGATGGCGCGCATCGTGGAAGATGTCGTCCACGGGGCCGGACTCGACGATCCGGCCATAGCGCATCACCGCCACGTCGTCGGCGACCTCGGCCACGATGCCCATGTCATGGGTGATGAGCAGCATCGCCATGCCGCGGCTCACCTGCAGCCGCTTGATGAGATCGAGGATCTCGGCCTGGGTGGTCACGTCGAGTGCCGTCGTCGGCTCGTCCGCGATCAGCACGTCGGGATTGGCCGCCAGTGCCATGGCGATCATCGCCCGCTGCCGCATGCCGCCCGAAAACTCGAACGTATAGCGGTCGATCATCGCCTCGGAATTGGGGATCTCGACCTGCCGCAGGAGCTCGATGGTTTGCGCCCGCGCTTCGCGCTTGCCCATCTGGCGGTGGAGCTGCAGAGCCTCGACGATCTGGCTGCCGATGGTGTGCACCGGCGAGAGCGAGCTCATCGGCTCCTGGAAGATGAGCCCGATGCGGCCGCCACGGATGCCTGCCTGCTGCATCTGCCGTTCGGTCAGCGCCGCGATGTCGATCTCGCTGCGTCCACCGCGCAGCAGGATGCGGCCGTCGGTGATGGCGCCGTTCTTGTCGAGGATGCGGAGGATGGCGCGCGCCGTAACCGACTTGCCCGAGCCGCTCTCGCCCACAAGGCAGAGCGTCTGGCCGCGCCTGAGCTCGAACGAGACATCGCGCGCAGCATGGAGCACTTCGGTACGCAGCCGGAAGTCGAGGCTGAGGTTCTGCACCGAGAGCACGATCTGGGGCTCGGCGTGCTTCGCCTCGCGCTCTTTCCTGAAATGGGCCTCGGTCAGCATCGCCATGACGTCAGGCCTCGTACGGGTCGGCGGCATCGCGCAGGCCATCGCCGAGGAAGTTGTAGGAGAGCACGGTGAGGACCACGGCGGCGCCGGGCCAGATCAGCAGCCAGGGCGCGGTGGCGATAGTGCGGACATTCTGCGCCTCCTGCAACAGCACGCCCCAGCTCACCACCGGCGCCTTTAGGCCGATACCGAGGAAGGAAAGGGCAGTCTCGGCGACGATCATGGTGGGCAGCGCCAGCGTCACCACCGCGAGGATGTGGCTGGTGAGCGAGGGCAGGATGTGCCGGAAGATCAGCCGCCTTTCGCTCGAGCCATCGAGCCGCGCCGCAGTGACGAAATCCTCGCTTCTGAGCGCATAGAAGCGGCCACGGACCTCGCGCGCCAACCCCGTCCACCCGAACAGCGAGACGATGAGCGTGATGAGGAAATAGACCGTCAGCGGCGACCATGTCAGCGGAATGGCTGCGGCGAGGCCCAGCCACAGCGGAATGGTGGGCATCGAGGAGATCACCTCGATGACGCGCTGGATCACCATGTCGACAGCGCCGCCATAGAAGCCGGAGACGGACCCCAGGATCACGCCGAGGCAGAGGCTGATACAGACGCCGATGAGGCCGATCGACATCGATACCCGCGTTCCGTAGATCAGCCGGCTCATGAGATCTCGACCGAGCTTGTCGGTGCCGAGCAGATACATCGTGTCGGTCTTCTTGAGCGGCCCGATGAAGTGCACGTCCATGGGGATCAGGCCCCAGAGCTTGTAAGCGGCGCCTTTGACGAAAAAACCGATCGGCACGGCCTTTTCTTCGTCGATCACATAGGTACGCCGCAGCGAGGCCTGATCCACCGTCATCGAATAGCCGGTGACATGCAGCTGGAACTGCTGGCTGCCGTCGGGCGCAGTGGTGAAGAGCCGTATTTCCTGCGGCGGGGCATAAGTGTACTGCGGCTTAGCCGTGTCCGGCAGACCTGGCGCCAGGAATTCAGCGAACAACGCCACGAGATAGAGCGCAAGGATCACGAAGCCGGCGACCACGGCCACCTTGTGCCGCGTAAACTTCTGCCAGATCAGCGTCCATTGCCCAGCAACGGCGATCTCTGCCTGCCTCGCCCCGGTGCGAAGCGAGGTGACCGCTGGGCCGGTTTCCGCCGCACCCTCGATATAGGTGTGCGTCGTCATGTGAACCGTATCCTTGGATCGAGCAGCGCCAGCAGGAGGTCCGAGATCAGCATGCCGACCAGCGTCAGCACGCCCATCAAGAGGATGAAGCTGCCGGCAAGGTACATGTCCTGGCTGATCAGCGAACGGAGCAGCAGGGGACCGGCCGTTGGCAGGTTGAGGACAATCGCCGTGATGGTGACCCCGGAGATGAGCTCGGGCAGCACCCAGCCGATGGCCGAGACGAACGGATTGAGCGCGACGCGCACCGGATACTTCATCACCGCGCGATATTCGGGCAGGCCCTTGGCGCGCGCCGTGATCATGTAGGGCTTGTTGAGCTCGTCGGTGAGATTGGCGCGGAGGATGCGGATCAGCGCCGCCGTCCCGCTGGTGCCGATGACGATGATCGGGATCCAGAGGTGGCTCACGAGGTCGAAGAGCTTCCCCCAGCTCCAGGGCGCGTTTACATATTCGGGCGAGTAGAGCCCGCCTACGCTCTGGCCCATGAACTTGTAGGCCACGTACATCAGCGTCAGCGCCAGGATGAAGTTGGGGATGGCGAGCCCGATGAAGCCGAGGAAGGTGAAGGTGTAGTCGCCGATGGAATGCCGCCGCACCGCCGAATAGATGCCGATCGGCAGCGACACGGCCCATACGAAGAGCAGCGAGGCAACCGAGATCGCCAGCGTCGAGCCCATGCGCTCCCAGATGAGCTCGGCGACCGGCCGGTTCCACTCGAACGAATAGCCGAAGTCGCCGCGCGTCACGATGCCGACGATCCACTTGAGGTACTGCATCCAGATCGGATCGTCGAAGCCATAGGCACGACGAAGCGCTTCGATCTGTGCCGGATCGAAGTTCTGCCCGCTGTCCGCCATCGAGGCGAGCATCGAGGTGATATAGTCCCCCGGGGGCAGCTGGATGATCATGAAGGCGATGATCGACATGCCGAACAGCGTCGGGATCATGTAGAGCAGCCGCTTGATCACATAGCGCAGCATCGTCGCATCAGGCCCAGGTGAGGTGCACCACTTCGAGCGTCTCGACTTCCGGCACCTCGACGATGACGCGGCCATCGGACTCCGTGACGACAGGCGTCATGCCGGAGACCAGCAGCGATGCGCTGCCGAGCCTCTTGCCCTTCGGCACCACGACCGAAACCTCGTGCCTGCCGACTGGGAACACCTCGCGGATCGGCCCCTTCATCATCATCGGATTGGTGAGGTTGTTGAGCACCACCGCTATGCCCCGATCATCGGCACGCACCGCAAGATCGACGACCGACTGACCCGTCACAGTCACGTCCGGCGTCTTTCCCAATGCCCACTTCACCGCGTTGGCGATGAGCCGGCCATGGTCCGCGGCCAGCACCTCCCAGAAGATGCCGCCGATGTTCCACGGAATGTAGACGGTGCGCCCGCCCCCGGCATGCTCGCGCGCCACCACGGCAGAGCCCTTCGGCTCCTCGCGCGGATAGACTTCTTCCATCGGCAGGTCGGGGAAATCAGG
>DATCRS010000153.1:0-2317 GCA_036568845.1 Devosia sp.
CCACCATCCCCGCCTCCAAGATTTACTACGACGCCGGCATCCCGGAAATCTCGCCGGCCACCACCCAGACCCAGTACACCAAGCAGGGCTTCAACTCCGCCTTCCGCGTGGTGGCCAACGACGCCAAGCTGGGCGGCACGCTGGGCGCTTACGCGGTCGGCAAGATGGGCGCCAAGAAGATCGCCGTGATCGACGACCGCACGGCCTACGGCCAGGGCGTCGCCGAAGAGTTCGAGAAGGCGGCCAAGGCTGCTGGCGCCACCATCGTGGGCCACGAATTCACCACCGACAAGTCGACCGACTTCAACGCCATCCTGACCAAGCTGAAGGCTGCCAAGCCCGACGTGCTGTTCTTCGGCGGCATGGACGCCGTTGGCGGCCCGATGCTCAAGCAGGTCAAGCAGCTGGGCCTGAACGTCAAGTTCATGGGCGGCGACGGCCTGTGCACCGGCGAACTGCCGAAGCTGGCTGGCGATGCCATCGGCGAAGACATGGTGGTGTGCGCGGAAGCCGGCGGCGTGGACGGCGACTTCAAGCAGCCGCTGGAAGACTTCAAGGCCAAGTTCAAGACCAAGAACGGCGTCGAAGTGCAGATCTATGCACCTTACGTGTACGACGCGGTCAACGTGCTGGCCGAAGCCATGGTGAAGGCCGGTTCGTCCGACCCCGCCAAGTACCTGCCCGAAGTCGGCAAGGTGCAATACAAGGGCGTGACCGGCCCGATCGCCTTCGACGAGAAGGGCGACATCAAGAACGGCGCCCTGACGCTGTACACCTACAAGGGTGGTGCGCGTACCCAGATCGCCGTGGTGCGCTGAGCTGCTTCAGCCAGGAACGAAAAAAGGGCCTTCGGGCCCTTTTTTCATGCCCGCCGTATTTGCGTGCGGGGGCGGGGAGAGCGTCAGAGCGGCGCGAGGCCGGACGGGCGGTTGGCGTTGCAGTACTCGATGAAGGCGTCGAGGTCGCGCGACTTGTCGAACACCGCATCCGCCCCGAGGGCCGTGCAACGCGCCCGGATGTCCGCCGTCACGTAGTTGCTGAGCACCACCACCCGCTGGCCGGGACGGCGTTCCTTGCAGCCGCCGAGAACGCCGAGACCGGAGCCTTCCTTGAGGAAGAGGTCGACGATCAGGAGCTGCCATTCATCGGGATGGGCGGCGAGCCAGGCGAGGGCGTCGCTTTCGGTCTCGGCGAAGCCGACCACACGGCCATTGACCAAATCCTCGAGTGCCGGGACCAGGTTGTCCCTGATGGTCTTGTTGTCCTCGACGAGGAACGTGATGAGGGCCATGCCGTGGTTTCGCCTTGAGAACCAATAGCGTAGCGTGCCCGGCGCCGACTCCGCGTAGGAGAAGGGATACGGACGAGGTCCGCAGCTCCGGTCAGTCGGCGCCCTCGGCGCGGATCTTGGCCTTGAGCTTCTCGGCCAGTGCCTGGCTCTCGTCGCGTTCGGCCGTCACCTCGAGCCGCTTCTCGATCTCTTCGCTCAGGGCGGCGTTCACCTCGGCAAGCTTCTCTGCGGATTTGGCCAGCTTTTCCTCGAGCTGGCTGGTGTGCTCGATCGCCTGCGCCACCTCGCCGACCTGTACCTCCTCGGGCAGTTCCTGTTCGAGCACCGTGTTGACCACGGCGAGGTTGTCCGATGCCCGTTGCACGTCGGCAGCCACCTGCTCGCTTTTTTCGAGGGTGCGATCCAGCGTCGTCGTGCCGCGCGACGGGTTTTTCTGTTTTCCGGCCATCGAGATTCCTTTGGGCTTTGGAGGAAGTAGAACCTTTGGATCGTAGCGCCAGACGCGAGCGCCTGCGAGGCCATCGGGGGTTGTTGGAAAGCAACGCATCGGCTCCCCCATCCTGGATGACGAGAGGGCGCAACGGAAAAGCCCTGCTGCCAAACAGAAAAGCCCAGGTGCTTTTGGCAACCTGGGCTTCTTGTTTCTCTGGCGGAGCAGGCGGGATTCGAACCCGCGGAGGGCTATTAACCCTCACACGCTTTCCAGGCGTGCGACTTAAACCGCTCATCCACCGCTCCGAAGCCCACGATTGTAGCAGTCAGATCAGCCCTGATTCGCCTGACCTTGCGCCGAAGACTTGCCGGCCTGCACCATCCGCATCGCCGAAGCGATGAGCGAGGCGGTCTCGGTCATGTTGCTCGGCACGATCAGCGTGGTCTTGGAGTCGGCCGCGACCTTGCCGTAGGCGTCGACGGCGCGCTCGGCCACCTTGAGCTGCACGGCCTGCTCGCCGCCCGGCTGGCGGATGGCGGCCGCCACCCGCTCGATGGCATCCGCCGTCGCCGCTGCCACCGCCGTGATGGCCG
>DATCRS010000154.1:0-3101 GCA_036568845.1 Devosia sp.
GGAGGCGGATACCGCCTCTGGTATTTGTTTAGTGAGACGACATCCGCCTCCGGGGACCGGGGTTTCTGGCATTGTCCCGCGCGTCGGGAGTGGGTCGGTTGGCCTTCCCAACTCCGTGCGCTTGGCCCAGGGGCTTGAGACGACTCCCTTCCCCCTCCCGGCAATCTCCCCACAAACGTTCGTCGCGCTTCCCGTCGCGTGGGGTTGACGAGAGTGAATCTACATCCACGCCAGAGCGCGGGGATAAGTTCTTTTTCGCCTGCAAGATCAACGCACTCGGTGTCATTCCCGCGCAGGCGGGAATCCAGGGCCACTTGCGCCAGTGGCTCCGCCCTGGATCCCCGCCTGAGCGGGGATGACAACGGTGGGTGAGAGAGGCAGTGCCACACCCTCGACCTCACCCCGGCATTCAGCCGGGATCCAGCATGCTCGATGTTGCGGCCGTGCCGGCGATAGAGCCGCGAGGCTGGCGTGTACTGGGCCCCGGCCTCCGCCGGGGTGACGGCCGGTGGCGGCTGGCGATCAGAGGGTTGCGGCTCCCCCCTTCCGTCGCCTTCGGCGCCCGGCGCCATTCGGCCGTAGGCCTCATGGCCTTCTCACCTAAAATCGCTCCACCGGAGCGATTTTGCCTTCGGCCGGTTCGAAGTCCCCCGCAGGCGGGAGAAGCACGCCGACCGCTCTATCGGTGGCTTCGATGGTCGCTGCAGAACTGCCGTCTACGTCGCGATCATGATGATGGCGGGCACGGCCACGGCGAGGCACATGATCACCAGCGACGGGATGTCGATGAACTTGGCGCGATTGATCCGCGGGGAAGCCATTTTTTCTCTCCTCTTCCCCACCAAACGTCCACCTGACAGCCCGCGTTCCAAACTCCTCTTGACATAGCGTCATAGTGTGTTAGGTAACTAGCACACCAACAAGGCGCAGAGATGAGCCAGTTCAACGAGTCCCAACCGATCTTTCTTCAGATCAGGCAAAGGATCATCGAGATGATTTTGAAGCGGACCGCCAAGGAAGGCGACGTGCTGCCCTCCGTCCGGCAGATTTCGGCCGATCTTTCGGTCAATCCCCTCACGGTGACCAAGGCCTACCAGTCCCTTGTCGATATCGGCGTCGTCGAAAGCCGCCGCGGCATGGGCATGTACGTGAACGACGGTGCGCGAGCCAAACTGCTTGCGCACGAACGCCAAAAATTCCTCGCCGAGGACTGGCCGCGCATCCTCCAGCAGATCGCGGCCCTCGAACTCGACCCGGCGCAACTCCTCAACCAAGGCAGTGACAATGAATGATCTGGCTCAAACCCGCCCTGCTCCGATCGTCTCGGCGCGCGGCCTCCGCAAGCGGTTCGGCAGGACCGAGATTCTCCACGGCCTCGACTTCGACATTCCGCCCGGCCGCATCTACGGCCTCGTCGGCCACAACGGCGCCGGCAAGACCACCACGCTGAACGCGCTGCTCGGCCTCACCTCTTACGAGGGCACGGTGCGCGTACTGGGCGAGGACCCCTATGCCAAGCGCGCGGCGCTGATGGAAAACGTCGCCTTCATCTCGGACGTGGCGAGCCTGCCGCGCTTCCTGCGCGTCCGCGAGCTTTTCGCGCTTTTGACCAACATCCATCCCAACTTCAGCCAGGAGAAGGCACGGAGCTTCCTCGACGGCACCGACGTCAAGATGGAAGCCAAGATCAAGAACCTTTCCAAGGGCATGATCGCGCAGCTCCACCTTGCCGTCGTGATGGCGATCGACGCCAAGCTGCTGGTGCTCGACGAGCCGACGCTCGGGCTCGACATCACCTACCGCAAGCGCTTCTACCGGCGCCTGCTCGAAGACTACATGACCGAGGAGCGCACGCTGCTCATCACCACCCACCAGGTCGATGAGATCGAGTTCATGCTTTCGGACATCATGTTCATCCGCGAGGGCGAGCTGATCCTGCATATGCAGATGGAGACAGTCTCGACCAAGTTCAGCCAGGTGATCGTGGATGCCGAGAACGTTGTTGCGGCCGAAGCGCTGCGCCCGATCTACGCCGAAACCCGCTTCGGCCAGACGGTGATGGTGTTCGACGGCGTCGACCGCGACGCGCTCGAGCCTTTGGGCAAGGTCTCGACCCCGACCCTCAGCGACCTCTTCGTCGCCCTGATGCAGCGCAATGGCGGAGCCAGCTCATGAAGGCCATGGTTGCCCTCATCCAGCGCGAATATCTCGAGCACAAGGGCGCGTTTCTTTACGCGCCGCTGGTGATCCTCGGCCTCGTTGCGCTGATCATGCTCGCTGCGCTCGGCACCGACCGCATCGGTCCAAAAATGGCGCTCGGCGCCACCCACAAGATCTTCGAGATGGGCTACCTGGTGACCAGCGGGCTCTGGTTCATCTACCTGATGGCGGCGCTGTTCTTCTATTATGCCGATGCCTTCAACGCCGACCGGCGCAGCAATTCCATGCTGTTCTGGAAGTCGATGCCGGTCTCGGACTTCCGGGTGCTGAGCTCCAAGCTCCTGGCAGGGTTCACCATTTTCCCGACCCTCATCTTCCTCGCCATGATCGGGGGCGTCATCCTCGCCACCGGCATGTCGACCATCGCCGTGTTCCGGCTCGCCAGCCCGGTGCTGCCCGATTTCGGCATGTTGCTCGCTTCGGCCGGCCAGATCCTGGTGTTCGATGTGGTCTTCGTCGTCTTCGCGCTGCTCTGGTACGCGCCGTTCTTCGCCTGGGTGGGGATGCTCTCGACCTTCGTGGGCCGCTGGAGCATTCCGCTCGCCTTCCTCATCCCAGGCCTCGTCGGCGCGTTCGAGAACCTGCTGTTCGACGATGCGGGCGGACCGCGGGCTGGCTATGTGCTCGACTATCTGCGCTATCGCGCCGAGTTCGTGCCGGAGAAGGGCGCGCTGGAGACGCAGATTTTCAGCCTCCAGCCGTTCGACGCCGTGATGCAGATCGCCGACCTCCTGGCGCGGATCGACTGGGTGCAGCTCGGCGGCGGCGTCGCTGTGGCGGTGCTCTTCGTCTACATCGCCAGCGAGTACCGCCGGCGGATGATCATCGCCTGACGCCCGAGCTGTCCGGGCGACGGGTGAGGGGCGCGGGCTGACTGGGAC
>DATCRS010000155.1:0-4612 GCA_036568845.1 Devosia sp.
GGAAACCACGCTGTATAATACACCCTCGAAGCTGTTCATTCCTGCAGTCGTGACCCAGCAGAACCTGAAGGCGGAGATCATCGACAAGAAGATCCAGACCGCCGATCAGCTCTGCACCGGCAGATATGCCGACGGATGCAAGAAGCTCGGCATCACGAAGTAAGCAAGGCGCCATCCCGGCCGCTCCATGCGGCCGGGATGAACGAAGAGAAGGCGGACGCGGAAATGTCCACGAACTCGGCTGTCGATCACCCGCAGGAGGGGCCAGGCGAACTGGTCCTGAGGCTCCGCGGCATTTCCAAGAATTTTGGCGCCGTGTCCGCCCTTGCCGACGTCGATCTCGACGTTCACGCCGGCGAGGTCGTGGCTCTTGTCGGTGACAACGGCGCCGGAAAGTCCACGCTGGTGAAGATCCTGGCCGGCGTGCACCAGCCGACGTCAGGCACGATCGCATTCGATGGCAAGGATGTCGTGCTGTCCGATCCGGCCACTGCACTTGGCCTCGGCATCGCCACCGTCTTCCAGGATCTTGCCCTCTGCGAGAACCTCGATGTGGTCGCCAATATTTTCCTCGGCCGCGAGCTCGATCCCCTAAGGCTCGACGAGGTGTCCATGGAAATCCGGGCCTGGACCTTGCTCAACGAATTGTCGGCCCGCATTCCGAGTGTGCGCGAACCCGTTGCCTCGCTGTCAGGCGGACAGCGCCAGACCGTGGCGATCGCGCGTTCACTGTTGACCGAGCCGAAGCTCATCCTGCTTGACGAGCCGACCGCCGCGCTCGGCGTCGCGCAAACAGCGGAAGTGCTCGACCTGATCGAGCGCGTACGTGCCCGCGGCCTCGGCGTCATCGTGATCAGTCACAACATGGAGGATGTGCGCGCCGTCGCCGACCGGATCGTGGTGCTTCGTCTCGGCCGCAACAACGGCGAATTCGGAGCCGACGTCTCCAACCAGGATCTCGTCACGGCCATCACCGGCGCCGATGAGAATTCGGTCTCCCGCCGTGCCAGCCGACGCCGCGCGCAGTCGCACGAGGTGCTGACATGACCGACAATACGCAACCTGTTTCGAGGGCGCAGCTGCTGGACCGTCGCGACGAGCGCGTCGCCCACGCGGACACGATCGGCGGCATGATCGGCGCCTTCATCGACCGGGTGCGGTCGGGCGACCTCGGCTCCTTGCCGGTCGTGGTCGGCCTCTTGGTCATCTGCACCGCGTTCCAGAGTCTCAACCCGGTCTTCCTGGCGCCTGACAATCTGGTCAATCTTCTGTTCGATTGCTCGACCGTGGGCGTCATCTCGCTCGGCATCGTCTGTATCCTGATGGTCGGCGAGATCGACCTCTCGGTCGGTTCGGTCAGCGGGTTCTCCTCGGCGCTGGTCGGCGTGCTCTGGGTCAATCAGGATTGGCCCGTCGCGCTGGCGATCGTCGCAGCGCTCGGACTCGGTGCCGCCATCGGCGCCCTCTATGCCTTCTTGTTCAACCGGCTGGGCATGCCGAGCTTCGTCTCGACGCTGTCAGGCCTGCTCGCCTGGCTCGGCCTGCAGCTTTATCTGCTCGGCTCGTCAGGCTCGATCAATCTTCCTTACGGGTCCCCGCTGGTCAATTTCGGACAGATGCTGGTGATGCCGCCGATCGCGTCCTATGCGCTGGCGGCACTTGCCGGCGTGGTCCTCTTTGCGACCGGCTACCGCATGGCCGCGCGCAGGCGCGCGGCGGGACTATCGGCAAGCTCGCTCGGGCGCCTCCTGCTGAAGGGCGCGCTGGTTATCATCGTGCTCGAATTCATCGTCTATTATCTCAATCTCGCGCGCGGCGTTCCCTGGATGTTTGGCCTGTTCGTCGGTTTGTGCGTGGTGATGAACTACGCGCTGAAGCGGACCAAATGGGGCCGCTCCATGAGCGCGGTTGGAGGCAATCGCGAGGCTGCCCGTCGCGCTGGCATCAACGTTCGCCGGATCCATGCCAGCGCCTTCATGCTGTGCTCCACGCTGGCAGCCGCCGGCGGCATCCTCGCTGCCGCCCGGCTCGCATCGTCCAGCCAGCAGGCCGGCACGGGCGATGTGAACCTCAACGCCATCGCCGCAGCCGTCATCGGTGGCACCAGCCTGTTTGGCGGCCGTGGCAGCGCTTATTCCGCGCTGCTCGGCATCATCGTCATTCAGTCGATCGCCAGCGGCCTGACGCTGCTCGATCTGTCTTCGTCGCTTCGGTACATGATCACGGGCGCGGTACTTGCCATTGCAGTCATCGTCGACTCCCTGGCACGACGCTCGCGCGTCTCCCATGGCCGAGCGTAGCGTTTTCCAGCGAAGTGGATACCGGTTCGCGTCAAGAAAACGCGTCAAGACAAGAAGCCAATTCCAACGAGAGGACTGACCGTGGGCCAGGAACTTGCAGGAAAAGTTGCCGCCATCACCGGCGCCGCCTCGGGCATCGGGCTCGAATGCGCCAGGACGATGATCGCATCAGGCGCGCGCGTCGTGCTGGTTGACCGGGCGGAGGAGGCGCTGAACAGGGTCTGTTCCGAGCTTGGCGACAATGCGATCCCGCTGCGTATCGACGTGACCGATGCCGCCGATATGGCCGGCATGATGCCGAAGGTGCTGGAAAAGGCGGGCCGGCTCGACATCTTCCATGCCAATGCCGGCACCTATGTCGGAGGTGAGGTGCTTGGCGGCGACCCCGACGCCTGGGATCGTATGCTCAACCTCAACGTCAATGCGCTGTTTCGCTCCATCCATGCGGTGTTGCCCCACATGGTCGAACGCAAGAGCGGTGACATCATCGTCACCAGCTCGATTGCAGGTCTCGTCCCCGTCGTTTGGGAGCCGATCTACACCGCCTCGAAACACGCCGTGCAGGCGTTCGTCCATACCGTGCGCCGGCAGGTCGCCAAATATGGCCTGCGCGTCGGCGCCGTGGCGCCCGGTCCGGTGGTGACCGCGCTGATCAGCGACTGGCCGAAAGAAAAGCTCGAGGCAGAGATGGCGGCCGGCGGGCTGATCCAGCCGACGGAAGTTGCGCAGGCTGTGCTCTTCATGTTGACCCGTCCGAGAAATGTGACGATCCGCGATCTCGTGATCCTGCCCCAGAGCAACGATCTCTAGTATCGACCATCTCGACGTTGCTTCATGGTGGGGGCATCCGCGTGACCAGTCATTTTCTGGGTATCGACGTCGGTACGGGCAGCGCAAGAGCCGGCGTGTTCGATCGCTCCGGCAGGCTGCTCGGCACCGATAAGGCCGAGATCACGCTTTGGCGCGAGGCCGGCGACATTGTCGAGCAGTCGAGCGAGGACATCTGGCGTGCGGTCTGCCGCAGCGTGCGGGGTGCGATCGGAAAAGCCGGCATCGCGCCCGACAGCATTGCCGGTATCGGCTTTGACGCGACCTGCTCGTTGGTGGTGTTGGGCCGTGGCGGCGTGCCGCTTGCTGTGGGCCCGTCCGGCGATCCCGCCCGCAACATCATCGTGTGGATGGACCACCGTGCTGTCGATCAGGCGCGCCGCATCAACCGCACTGGCGCCAAGGTCCTCGACTATGTCGGGGGAACGATCTCGCCGGAGATGGAGACGCCGAAGCTGTTGTGGCTTGCCGAGAACATGCCGCGCAGCTTTGCGGACGCCTGGCAGTTCATGGACCTGACTGATTTCCTCACCTGGCGCGCTACGGGAAGCCTTGCACGCTCCACCTGCACCGTCACATGCAAGTGGACTTATCTGGGCCACGATAACAGCTGGGATGCCAATTTCTTTCGCTCGGTCGGTCTCGGCACGCTGGCGGACGAGCAGTTTCGCCGCATCGGCACCGAGATCGTGCCCGGCGGCACCCGGCTGGCCGCCGGCCTGACGGCAGAGGCAGCGACCGACCTTGGCCTGAAGGTGGGCACATCGGTTGCGGCAGGCCTCATCGATGCGCATGCGGGTGGTGTCGGCACGGTCGGCGCACGCGGAGCTGCAGGTACGGTGCTCACGCGCATGGCCTACGTGTTCGGAACGTCGGCCTGCACCATGTCGACCACAGAGAATCCGGTCTTCGTTCCCGGCGTGTGGGGGCCTTATTTCTCGGCCATGGTGCCCGGGCTATGGCTCAACGAGGGCGGACAGTCCGTCGCCGGTGCAGCCGTTGATCATCTCATCGAGATGCATCCCTATTCCGCGCAGGCGACATCAGCGGCACGTCAGGAGCAGCGGACGCTCGCCGACTGGCTCGCCGCCCAGGTGGAGGCGCGGGGCGCAGAGCGGATCAGGGAATTGGTCGGCGATCTCCACGTCGTGCCCGAATTTCTCGGCAACCGCGCGCCTTTCGCGGACCCTGATGCGCGTGCGCTGATCGCCGGGCTGGATATGCGCTCGGATCTGGAGAGCCTGCTCGCCCTCTATCTTGCCGGCCTGTGCGGCCTTGGCTATGGCGCTCGGCAGATCGTGCGCGCCCAGCAGGACAAAGGCGTCGCCATCGACACGATCGTCGTCAGCGGTGGTGCGGCCCAGAGCCGCCTCGTGCGGCAAGTGCTCGCCGATACGACCGGCTTGACGGTTGCCGCCTCGTCTTCTCCGGAGCCGGTGTTGCTCGGCTCGGCGATGCTCGGATCGGTCGCTTCCGGCGATCAC
>DATCRS010000156.1:0-9556 GCA_036568845.1 Devosia sp.
CACCGGAAGGGGATGGAAACATCCCCTTCTTCTTTTTGAATTGGCCGGATTCGGAATTCGGCCGCACGGCATTTGTGATGGAGTTCAGGCTGTGGGCGCAGCCTTGCGGCTCTTCCGAATCAGAAGCGCGCGCCCATAAGGTGAAGGCCCATGGCTCGGTACGTTTTCATCACCGGTGGCGTGGTTTCCTCATTGGGCAAAGGGCTCGCGTCGGCCGCACTTGGTGCGGTCCTGCAAGCGCGTGGCTATAAGGTCCGGCTGAGGAAGCTCGACCCCTATCTCAATGTCGATCCCGGCACGATGTCGCCCACCCAACATGGCGAAGTGTTCGTCACCGATGACGGGGCCGAGACGGACCTCGATCTCGGCCACTACGAGCGCTTCACCGGCCGCCACGCCAACAAGCGCGACAACATCACCACCGGCCGCATCTATTCCGACCTCATTGCCAAGGAGCGCAAGGGCGAGTTCCTGGGCGCCACCGTGCAGGTCATTCCGCACGTCACCGACGCCATCAAGGATTTCGTGCTTGAAGGCAACGAGGAGTACGACTTCGTCCTGGTCGAAATCGGCGGCACCGTCGGCGATATCGAGGGCCTGCCGTTCTTCGAGGCCATCCGCCAGCTCGGCAACGACCTGCCGCGCGGGCAGGCGGTCTACCTGCACCTGACGCTGATGCCCTACATTCCGAGCGCGGGTGAGCTCAAGACCAAGCCGACCCAGCACTCTGTGGCCGAGCTCCGCTCCATCGGCATCATGCCCGATGTGCTGCTGGTCCGCTGCGACCGGCCGATCCCCAAGTCCGACAAGAAGAAGCTGGCGCTCTTCTGCAACGTCCGCGAAAGCGCGGTCATCCAGGGCCTCGACGTCGGTTCCATCTACGACGTGCCGCTGGCCTACCATGAAGAAGGGCTCGACCGCGAAATCCTCGCTGCTTTCGGCATCACCGACGCACCGGCGCCGGACCTCACCGCCTGGCAAGACGTCTCCAACCGCCTGCACAACCCCGAGGGCGAGGTCAACATCGCCATCGTCGGCAAGTATACCGGCCTCAAGGACGCCTATAAGTCGCTGTCCGAGGCGCTGAGCCATGGCGGCATCGCTAACCGGGTCAAGGTCAATCTCAACTGGATCGACAGCGAGATTTTCGAGAACGAGGACCCCGCGCCCTACCTCGAAAACGTCCACGGCATCCTGGTCCCCGGCGGCTTCGGCGAGCGCGGCTCGGCCGGAAAAATCCAGGCGGCACGGTTCGCGCGGCTGAAGGACGTGCCCTATTTCGGCATCTGCTTCGGCATGCAGATGGCCTGCATCGAGGCGGCGCGGAACACCGCCGGCATCAAGAACGCCAATTCTACCGAGTTCGGCCCCACCAAGGAGCCGATCGTCGGGCTCATGACCGAGTGGACCAAGGGCAACGAGCAGGTACAGCGCTCGGCCGAGGGTGATCTCGGCGGCACCATGCGGCTCGGCGCCTATCCGGCCCAGCTCGCCAAGGGCAGCCGCGTGGCCGACATCTATGGCACGACCCACATCTCCGAGCGTCATCGGCACCGCTTCGAGGTCAACATGAACTACCGCAAGGTGCTCGAGGCCAATGGCCTGCTCTTTTCCGGCACCTCGCCCGACGGCAAGCTGCCCGAGATCGTCGAGCGCACCGATCACCCGTGGTTCATCGGCGTGCAGTTCCACCCCGAACTCAAATCAAAACCCTTCGAACCGCACCCGCTCTTCGCCAGCTTCATCGAAGCGGCCGTGGTCCAGAGCCGGCTGGTGTGACCGAGATCCGCACGGCGCGATTGCTGCTGCGCCGCGCCGTCGCTGCGGACCTTGCCGCGATTCACGCGATTATGTCCTCGCCCGATGCCATGCGCTACTGGTCGACGCTGCCGCATGAGACGATGGCGGAAACCGAGGTCTGGTTCCAAAACCAGTTCTTCAGCGACGATCCAGCCCGCGACGAATGGGTCATCGAGTTCGAAGGCCGCACCGTCGGCAATATCGGCATCTGGAACATGCCCGAACTGGGTTTCATCCTGCATCCAGACGTCTGGGGGAGGGGCATCGGGTACGAGGCCACCTCCGCCTATATCCAGCATATGTTCGCCACGCAGCCGATCGAAGCCATCACCGCCGATGTCGATCCGCGAAACGGCGCCTCCCTGAGGCTCCTCGCCAAGCTCGGTTTCATCGAGACCGGGCGGGCGGAGAACACCTTCCTCATCGGCGGGGTCTGGTACCATTCGATCTATCTGGCCCTGTCGCGCGCCGACTGGCAAAGCCGCAAGACTCGTGGCTAGGATATCGAATGGCCGACATCCTCTCCCTCTCGAAAGCCCGCAAGGCCAAGGCCCGCGCCGAAAAGGAGGCGACCGCCGAGGCCAACCGGCAGAAATTCGGCCGCACCAAAGCGGAAAAGCAGAAGAGTTCGGCGGAAAAGGCGCTTTCCGACAAGAAAATCGACGCGCATAAGCGCGACACCTAGCCAATCCAGGTTTCCCATGACCAGCTTCTTCGACTTCTCCGCCCGCCGCATCGACGGCACCGAACAAGCCATGGCCGACTATCGCGGCAAGGTGATCCTGCCGGTCAACACCGCCAGCAAATGCGGCTTTACCCGACAGTATGACGGGCTCGAAAAGCTGTGGCAGGATTATCGCGATCGCGGCCTCGTCGTACTCGGCTTTCCCTGCAACCAGTTCGGAAGTCAGGAGCCGGGAAGCGCTGCCGAGATCGCCACTTTCTGCACCATGAACTTCGGCGTGACCTTCCCGATGTTCGACAAGGTCGAGGTCAACGGCCGCGGCGCGCACCCGATCTGGGCCTGGCTCAAGCAGGAAGCGCCGGGTTTTCCGTGGTTCCGCGACATCGGCTGGAATTTCACGAAGTTCCTCGTCAATCGCGAGGGCAGGGTGGTGGGCCGCTTCTCCCAGCATGTCGAGCCCGAGGCGCTCGCACCCGAAATCGAGAGGTTGCTCTGATGGCCAAGGTTCTCGTCATCGGTGGTAGCGGCCATGTCGGCACCTACCTGATCCCGCGGCTGGTCGAAGCCGGTCACCAGGTCGTCAACGTCGCCCGGGGCCAGCGCCAGGCCTATGCGCCGCACGCGGCCTGGAGCCGGGTCGAGACCGTGATCCTCGATCGGGACGCCGAAGAGGCCGCTGGCACCTTCGGCGCCAGGATTGCGGCGCTCGAGGCCGACATCGTCATCGACATGATCTGCTTCACCATCGCGAGCGCCTGGCACATCGTCGAGGCGCTGCGGGGCAGGGTGCAGCACTTCCTCCACTGCGGCACCATCTGGGTCTACGGCCACAACGCCGTCGTGCCGGCCACCGAGGACCAACCGCTCAATCCCTTCGGCGAATACGGCACCCAGAAGGCGGCTATCGAGACGTTCCTGCTTGCCGAGGCCCGCCGCGGCGGCTTTCCGGCGACCGTCTTCCGCCCCGGCCACATCGTCGGGCCGGGCTGGGCGCCGCTCAACCCCGCGGGCCACTTCAATCCGGCCGTGTTCAGCCAGATCGCCCGCGGCGAGGAGTTGGTGCTCCCCAATTTCGGGCTGGAGACCGTCCATCACGTCCACGCCGACGACGTGGCACAGGTCGTCATGGGCGCCATCGCCAACCGGTCCGGCGCGGTCGGCGAGGCCTTCAATGCCGTTTCGGCGGGCGCTGTGAACCTCCGTGGCTATGCCGAGGCCATGTATCGCTGGTTCGGGCACGAACCGAAGCTCGCCTACCTGCCCTTCGAGCAGTGGAAGGCCCGGCAGGACCCCAAAGAGGCAGCGGCGACCTGGGAACACATCGCCCGCAGCCCCAGCCACTCGACCGACAAGGGCCGTCGTCTCATCGGCTATAGCCCGCGCTATACCTCGTTCGAGGCCGTCTACGAGGCGGTCACCTGGCTCATGGACAATGGCCAGGTGGAGCGGCCCACCCGGTAATTTTTGCGGCGCCCCCTTCCAGTTGTCACAACCCTTGTCTAGGAAGGGCGAAATCGGAACAGCAAGGGGCGCGACATGTCTGCAATCATCGATATCACCGGCCGTCAGGTCTTCGACAGCCGCGGCAATCCCACCGTGGAAGTCGATGTGGTGCTCGATGACGGCAGTTTTGGTCGTGCCATCGTCCCCTCGGGTGCGTCGACCGGCGCTCACGAGGCCGTCGAGCTCCGCGACGGCGGCAAGGCCTTCCTCGGCAAGGGCGTCACCAAGGCGGTCGACAACGTCAACACCGAGATTCTCTCTGAAATCCAGGGCATGGATGCGCTCGACCAGCGCGCCATCGATCAGGCGCTGATCGACCTCGACGGCACCAAGAACAAGTCGCGACTGGGCGCCAATGCCATTCTCGGCGTCTCGCTCGCGGTTGCCAAGGCCGCCGCCGAATCCTCGGCCCTGCCGCTCTTCAAGTATGTCGGCGGCCCCAATGCGCACGTGCTGCCGGTGCCCATGATGAACATCATCAATGGCGGCGCCCATGCGGACAACCCGATTGACATGCAGGAATTCATGATCCTGCCGGTCGGCGCCGAATCCATCGCGCACGCCGTGCAGATCGGTTCGGAAATCTTCCATACCCTCAAGAAGGGCCTGGGCGCTGACGGCCACAACACCAATGTGGGCGACGAGGGCGGCTTCGCCCCCAATCTGCAGTCGGCGGAAGCGGCGCTCGACTACATCGTCAAGTCAATCGAGAAGGCCGGCTACGCCGCGGGCAAGGACGTCTATCTCGGCCTCGACTGCGCCTCGACCGAATATTTCAAGAGCGGCAAGTATCTCATGGAAGGCGAGGGCAAGACGCTCTCGTCCGAAGAGAACGCGAAATTCCTCGCGGGCCTGGTCGACAAATTCCCGATCATCACCATCGAGGATGGCATGGCCGAGGACGACTGGGAGGGCTGGAAGGCGCTCACGGAGCTCCTGGGAAAGAAGATCCAACTCGTCGGCGACGACCTTTTCGTCACCAATTCGGAACGGCTGCGCTCGGGCATCAAGATGGGCGTTGCCAATTCGATCCTCGTCAAGGTCAACCAGATCGGCTCGCTCACCGAAACGCTGGACGCCGTCGATACCGCGCACCGTGCCGGCTATACCTCGGTGATGTCGCACCGCTCGGGCGAGACCGAAGATTCGACCATCTCCGACCTCGCGGTTGCCTGCAACTCCGGCCAGATCAAGACGGGGTCGCTCAGCCGCTCCGATCGCCTGGCCAAGTACAACCAGCTCATCCGCATCGAAGAGCAACTCGGCCTGCAGGCCAGATACGCCGGCCGCTCCATCCTCAAGGGCTGATGTCCGATGCGGGCCCTGGTCTACGACCGCTTCGGCCCGCCGCACGAGGTTTTGCGGCTGGAGGACATCCCCCGGCCGACGCCCGCTCCTGGCGAGGTGCTGGTGCGTGTCCGCGCCGCCTCGCTCAATTCGTGGGACTGGGATCTTCTGGCCGGCACGCCGATGGGACGGATCACCGCTCCCTTCAAGCCGCCGCGGAAGGTTCTTGGCGCCGACATTGCCGGCGTCGTCGAGGCCGTGGGTGAGGGCGTGACCGGCTTCCAGCCGGGCGATGCCGTGTTCGGCGATCTTTCCGAGGGCAACTGGGGCGGGCTGGCCGAATTCGTCGCGGCCAAGGCAGCAGCGCTGTCGCCGATTCCGGCTGGCCTCGGATTCATCGATGCCGCCGCCATCCCGCAGGCGGGGGCACTGGCGCTGCAGGGGCTACGCAAACGGGCCCTGGGGCCGGGGCAGTCCGTGCTCATCAACGGGGCGGGTGGCGGGGTCGGGACTTTCGCTGTGCAACTCGCCAAAGCGCAGGGGGCCCAGGTCACCGCAGTCGACCGCGGCGAGAAGCGCGACGCTGTGCTGGCCCTCGGCGCCGACCGCTATATCGACTACCGCGAGACCGATTTCTCGGCCGAAGCCGAGCGCTACGATCTGATCCTCGATGTCGTCGCCAGCCGCGGCGTGCGGCGGTTCGCCGATCGCCTCAACGATGCCGGCCACCTGGTGGTGATCGGCGGCACCATTCCGGCGCTCCTCAAGGTCGCACTCTTCGGCGGCCTCATCGGCCGGCAGCGCAACCAGTCGCTGGGCGTGCTGGTCTATCGCGTTTCGCCGGCCGACAATCTGGACTTGGCCCAGCGCTGCCTCGCCGGGACGCTGCGCCCCATCATCGACAGCGTCCACCCACTCGAGCGCGGCCCCGATGCGCTCGCCCGGCTGGGGAGCGGAGCCGCGATCGGCAAGGTGATGGTCGAGGTGGCAGAGTAGCTGCGTTCCGCCACCACCATTTGCGGCGATCGAAGGGATGTCCTAGCGGCGCAAAATGTGCGTGAAGTCCTCGCACTCCTCCCGGACAAAACCCATTGTTTCCCAGAATGCTGCGGCGTCCGGATAGGGAGCGCGGAGGGTGACGGAGCGGCCGAGACTGCGCGCATAGGCAAGCAGCGTGGTGGCCAGCAGGCGCCCGACGCCGAGACGCCTGAAACCCGGACGGATGTAGAAGCGGCGCATGCGGAGGCCGTCGGACAGGGCGTAGTCGACAGTGATGCCGCCGATGCCCGCGAGTTCGTTCTCGGCAAAGGCCGCGAGCAGTTGTTCCCCCGGCCGAGTGAAGCGGTTGGCGCCGCTGTCCCACTCGTCGTGCAAAGTCTCGATATGCTGAAAACCCTCAGCCAGTGCCTCCGCCCGCAGCACCTCGAAGCCGGGGGGCAGGGCGGTGATCACTGGTTCCACATGCATGACGTTGCCCCTCGCAAACCTGCCGTTAAGTCATTGTCAGCCATAGTGCGGCTCTTCGCAACGCGAGCGTCGCATGACCACCCGACTCAAACGGCCGGCCTTCTGGCGCCACCTGGCGCTTGCCGTGGCATTGGTCGCCTTCCAGGCCTATCTCGGCTACAACGTCCTCGGCGGTCAGTTCGGCATCGAGAGCCAGAAGGTGATGCTGGGCCAGATCGAAACGCTGAAGGCTCAATCCGCAGCACTCGAGGCCGAAATCGACGCCACCCATCACCGCGTGCAGCTCTTCAACTCCAGTCAGCTCGACCCGGACATCCTCACCGAGCGGGCGCGGGCGCTGCTGTCGATGAGCCAGGAGGACGACGTGATCGTCATGGTCGATACGCGGACTGGTAAACCGATTTCAGGTTCATACGACGAGTTAGCTGCTTCTCAGTTAACCGGCGAAATAGAAGCTGGAATAGACTGATAGCGCGAGTTCTTCACGCATTTGACGCGTTGGCTTCTGGGTGCCGGTTGCGCTAGACTGCCTCGCTGTGGCCTCATGGGCCCTCTATATGCGGCATCGTCACCATCCTGGAGCACCCGCCCATGGCGCGTAAACCGGCTGCCAAATCGGCCAAGACCTCGGCCCCATCCAACATCCCCGAATTTTCTAAGGACGAGGAGTTCCGCGCCTACCGCGACATGCTGCTGATCCGCCGCTTCGAGGAGAAAGCGGGCCAGATGTACGGCATGGGCCTGATCGGCGGCTTCTGCCATCTCTATATCGGCCAGGAAGCCGTGGTGACCGGGATCAACATGGCCGCGAGGGAAGGCGACGCGTCGATCACCGGCTACCGCGACCACGGACACATGCTGGTGATCGGCATGGAGCCCAGGGGCGTGATGGCCGAGCTCACCGGGCGGCAGGGCGGCCTTTCCAAGGGCAAGGGCGGCTCGATGCACATGTTCTCGAACGAGCACCGCTTCTATGGCGGCAATGGCATCGTCGGCGCCCAGGTGGCGCTCGGCACGGGTCTCGCTTTCGCCGCCAAGTACAAGGGCGAGAACACCGTCTCGCTCACCTATTTCGGCGACGGCGCCGCCAACCAGGGCCAGGTCTACGAGAGCTTCAACATGGCCAAGCTCTGGAACCTGCCGGTGGTCTACATCATCGAGAACAACCGCTATGCAATGGGTACCTCGGTCGAGCGCGCCACAGCACAGGGTGATTTCTCCCGCCGCGGCCAGGGCTTTGACATTCCCGGCGAGCAGGTCGACGGCATGGACGTGCGCCTCGTGCGCGACGCCGCGGCACGCGCCATCGATTATGCCCGCTCCGGCAAGGGCCCCTATATCCTCGAGATGATGACCTACCGCTATCGCGGCCATTCCATGTCCGACCCGGCAAAGTACCGGTCGAAGGACGAGGTCACCACCATGCGGGCCGAGCGCGACCCGATCGAGCAGGTAAAGAACCGCATTATCGAAAAGCGCTACGGCACCGAGGAGAGCCTCAAGACCATCGAGACCGAGATCCGCGCCATCGTCACCGAGGCTGCCGATTTCGCCACCGCGGACGCCGAGCCGCCGGCTTCCGAACTCTGGACCGACGTCTACGCGGCCTGATGCAGAATGCTCGCCATCCTGGTGTCCCTCCTGGCAGCATTGGCGTTCGGAGCGTGGGTGGTGGCCTTGGCGGCCGCTCTCTCGATCTGGCGCCTGATGCCGGCGGGGCACCGGTTGAAGAGCCTTTTCAGCCTGGGTTGGCTCAATCTCGACTCCATCCGCGAGATCGCGGGTCCCGAGGCAGATCGCTACACCAAGCGCTATGTCTACGCGCTTGTCGTCTTCTTCGTTGCCATAGCGGCCTTTTTCGCCGTTACGGTCGCCGTCATCGTAACCGGCCAGAACGGGGGCACGCCTTGATGCATCCCGCTGCTGCCAACGACCATTGCTTCAAGCGCCCGACCGAGCGCCAGGAGACCTAGATGCCCAATATTCTGATGCCCGCGCTCTCGCCGACCATGGAGGAGGGCAAGCTCTCCAAATGGCTGGTCAAGAAAGGCGATACGGTAAAGCCCGGCGACGTGCTGGCCGAGATCGAGACCGACAAGGCCACCATGGAGGTCGAGAGCGTCGATAGCGGCACGGTGACGGACATCCTCATCGATGAGGGCACCGAGGGCGTGAAGGTCAACACGCCGATCGCCGTGATCGTCGGCGAAGGCGAGACGGCGCCGCCCCCAACCCCCGTGGCGCAGACTGCGCCCGAGCCCGCCGAGGCGCCGGTCGTTGCGGCCGAAAAGGCCGGCGACGCGGCGCCGTCGCAGGCGCCGGCCCCCGCCGCGCCGAAATTCGAGGCGGCCGCCGATCCCGATCTTCCGGCCGGCGTCGAGATGGTCGAGATGACCGTCCGCCAGGCGCTCAACGAGGCGATGGCCGAAGAACTTCGCCGCGACCCAACGGTCTTCGTCATGGGCGAGGAAGTCGCCGAGTACCAGGGCGCCTACAAGGTCACGCAGGGCCTGCTGCAGGAATTCGGTGCCCGGCGCGTCATCGACACGCCCATCACCGAGCACGGCTTCGCCGGAGTCGGCGTTGGCGCGGCGATGGCCGGCCTGAAGCCGATCGTCGAATTCATGACCTTCAACTTCGCCATGCAGGCGATCGATCAAATCATCAACTCCGCCGCCAAGACGCGTTACATGTCCGGCGGCCAGATGAGCTGCCCCATCGTCTTCCGCGGCCCCAATGGCGCCGCCGCCCGCGTCGCCGCCCAGCACAGCCAGGATTTCTCCGCCTGGTATGCCTCGGTGCCCGGCGTGAAGG
>DATCRS010000157.1:0-5333 GCA_036568845.1 Devosia sp.
GCGCCACCATCTCCGGTTCAATGTCGATCGTATGCACCATGCCGCCGATGCGCCGGGCCAGCGGCAGGGTGAAGGTGCCGTAGCCGCAACCGAGTTCTGCCACGTCGTGCGTGGCCGTCCCGAAGTCGAAGGCATCGAGGATGCCCGGCACATCGAGCAGCGTTTCCCAGTAATCCTGGGGCGGCATGCCGCTGTCGCGCACTTTCATGGTCTGATGGAGATCAACCGGTCCATGGCAGCGGTCAACCGCGTAGCACGAAGCGTCTGAGTCCAGCAATCACCTGTGACGGCGCACACCGTGGGCCGGGCTGGCAGGCGGGAGCGTGGATTACGAAAATGTAATCCGCCCGTCGCGATCCTGTGCGGCGACCCGGCGCATGATGCACGCCGATCTGTTCCGTTCGCCGTGCCCCGCCGCGGCGGGCGAGAGCGGAGCATCACAACGCCCCACACCTCCCAGCTGAAACCAAGATGAAAATCCTCCGTCACATCTCCCTCGCGGCTCTGGCGCTCCTCGCGCCATTGTCGCTGTTCGCCGTCCCCGCGTGGTCGCGCGGCGAGGCTACCGCCTGCTCCACCTGCCACGCCACGCCGACCTGGCAGCTCACTACCGTTGGCCTCGATTTCCTGCGCAACGGCCACCGCATGGATCCGCTGAACTACAAGGTCAAAGGCCAGACGCTGGAAAACTACATCAGCCTCGTCTGGAAGGGCCGTCTCTACAGCGACCAGCTCGACGACAGCCGCACGGGCAACGCCAACACGCAGAAGCCGAAGTCCCAGTTCGAGCAGCACTCGTTCTCGCTCTACACGGGCGGTGCGCTGAACGAGCGCTTCTCCTACTTCACCGAGCTCTACCTCAGCGAGAACACCGGCGCCACCTCCGGCGCGAACGTCTCCCAGGGCGACGCCGCGCGCAAGAAGCTCGCCGAGGCGTTCATCCAATACAACCACCCGCTGGCGGAGGGCCAGTTCCTCGCCGTTCGCGCCGGTGAGATCCTGCCCGAAGTCCTGCACGTTTTCGGCGTCGGAGCCCGCAGCATCGAGCAGCGCGCCGTGGTGCTGAACGACCCGCTGGCGGGCAACAGCAACACCTACCGGCCGTTCAGCCGGCAGCAGGGCATCGACGTGAAATACAACGCCGAGCATGTGGAGCTGACCGCCGGCCTCGTCAACGGCTCGGACACCTCGACCACCAACTCCATCGACGCCGACAGCCACAAGGACTGGTATGCCGCCGGTCTCTACATGTTTGACGAACAGGATTCGGCGGTGGGCGTGTTCCACTACAACGGCCAGTTCGCCAATTACACCACGAAACAGGACTTCAGCACGGCTTTGCTCTACCGGAACAGCTTTTATCGCACCGGTCTACTCGGACGCTACATCCGCGACAACTGGCGCCTCGTCGGCACCTATTTCCTCGGCGAGGAGACGATCAACGCCACCGGCTCGAAGGCCAGCAATCGCGGCTTCTATGCCCTGCTCGACTACAACTTCAGCGACAAGTTCGGCACGTTCGTGCGCTACGACTACCTCGATCCCAATACGAAGCTGTCTCGCAACGAGACCTCGCAGATCATCTTCGGCTTGGATGGCCTGCTCTATTCCACGTTGCGGAGCGGGGCGCGCTGGCAGATCGAGCTGTCGCAAAAGGACACTTATCTCGGCGGCAACATCACGACCGCCGGGACGACCAAATACATGGATCAACGCATCTTCGCCCAGGTCACCTGGGGCTTCTGAGACACCGTTGTCCGGTAGCAGTCATATCACCCCGCCGGCGCAATCGGTCTCCGCGCCGGCGGGTTTCTGCCGCCCGGCCAAGGAATGCGCAGCCCCGGCCGGAGCAAAAAATGCGCAATGAAGACCAAACCTGGCTCCGCAATGCCCGTCGCGCGCGAGGCGCGCTTTCCCTATGTGTGAATCCATGCGAATCCTGGTCGTCGAGGACGAGAAGAAGACCGCCGACTACCTCCACAAGGGTCTGACCGAGGCCGGTTTTGTCGTCGATGTCGTCCACCGCGGCGACGACGGCCTGCACCTGGGCCTGACCGAGCATTACGATCTGGCCGTGCTCGACGTCATGCTGCCCGAGCGGGACGGCTGGTCGATCCTCGCCGCGTTGCGCAACAGCGGTCGCGCCATCCCCGTGCTTTTCCTCACCGCGCGCGACTCGGTGGCCGACCGGGTGAAGGGCCTCGACCTCGGCGCCGACGATTATCTGGTGAAGCCCTTCGCGTTTTCGGAACTCCTCGCCCGCATTCGCTCGCTCCTCCGGCGGGGTCCGGTGCGCACCTCCGAGACACTGCTGATCGCCGATCTCGAACTCGACCTGCCGAGGCACAAGGCCGCGCGGGCGGGTCACCGGCTCGATCTCACGCCGAAGGAGTTCGCGCTGCTCGCGCTGCTGATGCGGCGCAAGGGCGAGGTGCTCACGCGCACGCTGCTGGCCGAGCAGGTCTGGGAGATGAATTTCGACAGCGACACCAATGTGGTCGATGTCGCCGTCCGCCGCCTGCGGGCGAAAGTGGACGATCCGTTCCCCAAGAAACTCATCCGCACCGTGCGCGGCGTCGGTTATGTCCTCGACGATAACTGAACCCGATCTGCGCCTGCCTCTGCCGGCGATCCTGCGGTGGACCCCGTCGATCACCAGCCGGCTCGCGCTGCTCTATGTCGGCTCGACCACGCTCCTGCTGTTGCTCGCAGCCGGCTACCTCTACTGGGGACTGCAGGAAAGTCTCCAGCAGTCCGACCGCGCCATGATCAGCGGCAAGCTGCAGGTGCTGCGCCTGCTGTTGCGCGAAGAGCACGACAAGGCGGAATTGCTCGCCAGTGAAGTCGAGCACGAGGCCTCGGCCAACGAGTTGCTCAAATACTACCTGCGCGTGCTCGATGAACGCGGACGGGTGTTATTGGAGACCAGCGACATGTCCGCGATTCTGCCGGTGCTGGCATTCCCCGTGCCTGCGCCGCCTTCCTTCGGGGCACCCTTGGTGGTCAAGCGCACCCTGCCCTCGGGACGCACGTATCTGCTGCTGACCGGCGATGCCGCGACGGGGGCCCCGCCGGCGGAGCGACGGACTTTGCAGATCGCGCTTGATGTCGCGCACAGCGACGCATTGCTGGCGGACTATCGTCGGAAATTGTCCTGGGTATTGGCCGCCGGCCTCGGATTCGCAGCCGCCACCGGTGTGGTCGTGACGCGGGTGGGGCTGCGGCCCTTGCGCGCGATGGCCGCCGCGATCCGCCGCATCACGGCCAGCCGGCTTGGGGCCCGCCTGTCCACCACCCGCTGGCCGGCGGAGCTGCGCGAGTGCGCCGCCTCCTTCGACAGCATGCTCGACCGGCTGCAGGATTCCTTCGGCCGCCTCACGGCGTTTTCCGCCGAGATCGCCCACGCGATGCGCAACCCGGTCAACAACCTGCGCGGCGAGACCGAGGTCGCGCTCACCCGTGCCCGCTCGCCGGAGGAATACCGTCAGATTCTCGGTTCCAGCTTGGAGGAATACCAGCGGCTGTCCGCGATGATCGAGGGCCTGCTGTTCATCGCCCGTGCCGACGATCCGCATACGGCGCTCGTTCGCACGCGCTTCCTGGTGCGCGACCAGATGGACGCCGTCCGCGACTTCTACGAGGCGCTCGCCGCCGAGCAGCAGGTGACGGTCGTCTGCGACGGCGATGCGCCTTTGACCGGCGATCCGATGCTGGTGCGGCGCGCGATCAGCAATCTCCTCGGCAACGCCCTCAAGCACACCCCCGCGGATGGCCGCAGGTGCGTGACCCTCTCAGCCCGCCGGAGCCCGACCGGCGGGACGGAGATCGCCGTGGCGGACAACGGTTGCGGCATCGCGGCGGAGCATCTGCCGAAGGTTTTCGACCGGTTCTACCAAGTGGACCAGACACGCGCCGAACCGGCCAAGGGGGCGGGTCTGGGCCTGACCATCGTGCGCTCGATCATGCGCCTGCACGGCGGCGAGGCGGTGATAGACAGCAAAGTGAATCGCGGCACGACGGTCACCCTCCGGTTTCCGCCTGCCGAGAGCGTCTCCGAGAAAAACTGACGGAGGCGGGAAGGGGAGTGGGCGCGAGTTTGCCGGGTGGGTGGAGGCCGGCCTCCGGGCGGGTTGCCTCGGGATTCAAGCAAACGCGTCCGGAGGCCGCGTTCCACCTTCAGAACCGATACGTCCACGCGCCTTTGACCGAGACATCGCCGGCGGTGGGACGGAAGCGGTCGTCCTCGGTGTCGTAGCCTTGGTTGAGCACGAGGAAGAAGTCGTTGCCGGGGCGCACGGTCCACTTGATGCGGAAGTTCACGCCGAGGGATTCGGAAATATTGTCGTACTGGCCGAGCACACTGATCTGCAGGTCGGGACTGAAGGTGAAGGAGGCGCGCAGCGAACCGGTGCGGATTTGGAAGGATCCCTGGGGCAGGCGGTAGTCGCGGAAGCCGGTGCTGAGCCCGAACTGCAGCCGGTTGGTCGGACGCCAGCCGAAGTTGACGTTGGCGATGTCCGCCCGGCCCGTGAGGAACTGGCCGGTCCGCCAGCGGACGTAGGTGTCCACCACGCGGGAGCGCGAGGTGCCGACTTCCATCTGAAAATCGTCGTAGGCATGGCGCCCGGTTGGGATGACGATGCCGGGGCGCATGGCGAACGGTTCATCGTAGGTCTCGTAATGCAGGCCGAGCCAGACGTTGATCCAGTCGCCGGTTTTGTTCTCGGCGTAAGCGCCGGTCCAGACGTTGCCGTCGAGCAGGTGGAGCGAGAGGTTGCTGGTGTGGTCACTCTCGACGAAGGGCTGCCAGAGACGGATGAAGCCGGATTTGGGATAGATATTGTAGAGAGCCTGCAGGTGCATGTTGCCGACGCCGGTGCGGGAGACGAAACCGAGGGCGGGGTCGAATTTCTTGTCGACGGCGCTGAACCAGCCTTGGAGGGCGAGCGGTTCGTTGGGGAAATTGACTGCGAGGGTCGTGGCGGTGCCGGTGCCTCCGGCGAACTCGGAGTCGGTGGCCTGGACGCCGAGGCGGGCGCTCAGCGTCTTGCCGCCGGGCAGGCGGCTGTTGGTGTAGTTAAAATCGGCGCCGACCAGCGTGTTGTCGCCGGGGCCGCGCGGATCGCCGTGCGTCGCGATCAGCCCGATGCTCGATTCGCTGAAGATCTGGTGTGCCACGCGGCCGACGAAGAGATTCTTCGAGTCCACGCCCGCATGTTCGTCGGTCTGGACATCCAGCAAGCCGATCGTCCAAGGGCCCGCCCGGCCCGTGACCTTGGCGCCGGCGAGCAGATCCACCTTCGTGCCGTCGGCGGCGAGACCGATGCGGCGGG